>JAFDBW010000229.1 GCA_019313105.1 Deltaproteobacteria bacterium
CCTTTGCGTTAAACAGGTTGTTAGGTTTATCGCACTTTGAAAACTATTGTGTCTGCACAATTCAGCATGGTATGAAATCCGTCAGGGGAAAACCGATGAACCAGACCGACGATATGACGTACATGCAGGCAGCGATCGCCGAAGCGCAGCAGGCCAGGGCCAAGGGTGAAGTGCCGATCGGCGCGGTGATTGTCCATGCAGGGCAGATCATCGGCTGCGGCCACAACCTGCGCGAAACCAGCAACGACCCGACAAGCCACGCCGAGATGGTGGCGATCCGCCAGGCCGCTGAAGCGATCGGCCACTGGCGCCTGCTCGAAACCACCCTGTATGTGACGCTGGAGCCATGCGTGATGTGCATGGGCGCGATCATCCTCGCCCGCATCCCGCGCCTGGTCTACGCCTGTCGCGATCCGCGCGCCGGGGCGGTCGGTTCGATCTACGATTTTTCCTCCGATGAACGCTTTAATCACAAGGTCGAGATCGTCGAAGGAGTGCTTGGCGCAGAATGCAGCGCGCTGCTGAGCGGCTTTTTCCAGGAATTAAGGGCCGGGAAGAAGGCCAAGCCTTCTTCTGAGGCTGGAGGCTAGGATCCGGGAACCGGGTTTTTGCACGAAGACGTTGACCTGGATGCCATGTGAAAAATTTGATTATAATTTGAGCTGGAAAAAAATCCAAAAATTCTATATAACTGTGATCCCGCTGGAGGTCATGGGATTTGAGTTTTTGCCAGCCTCTAGTCCCCAGCCCCCAGCAACCGATTCAACCCCTGGAGGGGTGTCCGAGCGGCCGAAGGTGACAGACTCGAAATCTGTTGTGGGGCAACCCACCGGGAGTTCGAATCTCCCCCCCTCCGCCATACAAAACAAGGGCTTAGCCATTTCCGGCTAAGCCCTTGTTATTTTGCGGCTTGTTTTCACCTGTCATCGGCGTCCCTCAGGTCGGGCTTGCCCCACAGGATTGATTGCGGCTGCTGCTCAAGCGATTCGACCAGCATTCTCGTGGCATGTGCGGCACGGGACACCTCCTGCAGCATCTCGTAAAAGCCGACAGCCGTTGGCGAACCCTCGCCACTGAGCCTTTCGACAGCCCGGGCTGCGTCGGCCAGTTCTTCGCTGGCGCGGCTCAGGTTCTGGAAGAGCGGGGACTGCGGATCGGTGAGCGTCGTGACCTGGTCTGCCGCTTTTTTCAGCGAACCCAGCGCCTCGTTCAAGACCGCAAGGTCGGCACGCAAGCCTTGCAGCATGGGGGTGCTTTCATAATCCAGCTTTTTTACCAGGGATTCCAAATGCTGCAAGGTTCGGTTGAGCCTTTGCGGCAACTCGACGGTCTCGTCCGCAGCGAGCAGTTTACTCATCGAGGCACTGATTGAGGCGACATCCTGGAGAAACTTTTCCATGGGGAAGTCCTCCAGCTTCAGGGAAAGCTTCTCCGCCGTCGTCGGGATGGTCGGTATTTCACTCAATTCAGGGTCATTTGCGACTAGCCGCAAAGGTTTATCCGGGTAGAAATTGAGACCGATATAGAGTTGCCCGGTGAGGAGACTCTGCATCCGCAGTTGGGCACGCAGACCACGCTCGATCAGTTCGCGCAGGGTCTGCGGGTCGCCCAGGTCGACCTGCTCGCCATTGATCGCCTGCACCACTGCAGGCTCTATTTCTATGCTGACCGGCACAACGAAGGTGCGCCCATCCTGCATCAGGCCAAGCTGGATTTGCTTGACGGTGCCGACCTTGACCCCCAGTAAAACCACCGGAGCCCCGACCTGCAGCCCCTGGGCGGCGCCATCAAAATACAGGACATGCTGCCGGCGATGCTGAAACCATTGCCCGCCTGACAACAACAGCAGAGTGATGACCCCGAGGATAAAGGCACCGAGGACGAAGACCCCGATCATGGCGGGATTTGCTTGTCTGCTCATAGTTCCCCCCTGCTCAGGAAATGTCGCACTTTAGCATCGCCCGTTTGAGCGGCCTGCTGTGGGTTTCCCGTGGCGATCATGGTGTGGGTTTCGGCGTCGAGATAGATTGAGTTGCTGCCGATCGACAGGATGCTGGCCAGTTCGTGGGTCACGACAACGATTGTCGTGCCCAGGCCGTCGCGCAGTTCGACGATCAAATCGTCGAGGTGACGTGCATTCAGCGGGTCAAGTCCGGATGACGGTTCGTCGACCACCAGGATATCCGGATCCAGGGCCATGGCCCGGGCCAATCCCGCTCTTTTGCGCATACCGCCGCTCAACTCGGCGGGGTAAAAGTCCTCGAAGCCGGCAAGTCCCACCAGCGCCAGCTTGAAAGAAACGATCTCGTCGATCCGCGCTTGCGCAAGGCAGGTGTATTCGTGCAGCGGCAGCGCCACGTTCTCCGCCAGAGAGAGAGAGCTCCACAGTGCTCCGCCCTGGAACATGACGCCGAAACGGCGCTTGAGTCGCTCCTGGTCATTCGCCGACACGTTCCAGAAATCTTCACCTTCGTAGTACACCGTGCCGGCGGCGGGCTTTTGCAGCCCGACCAGGGCTCGCATCAGAGTCGTCTTGCCGCAGCCGTTGCCTCCCATGATGATAAAGATGTCACCCTTCTGCACCACGAAATTGAGGTCGTGCTGGACGACAAAGTCACCATAAGCCATGGTCAGGTTAGAAACCTCGATGTGCGGTGTCCCTGGCATTGCGTCATATCCCCAGTCGGTAAAAGATAATGGTCATGAGAGACGCCATAATGGTGATGAGCAGAATTCCGGTCACCACCGCCGAGGTTGCCGCCTCGCCGACGGCCTCGGCGCTGCGGCCGCAGTGCATGCCTCTCAGGCAGCCGGCATAGGCAACCATGGCGCCATAGACGCCGCCCTTGGACAAACCAACCATGAAATGCTTGATTTCCAGCGCACGCAGTGTTTCCGTGTAATACTCGAAGAAGCCGATATCAAAGATAAAGTACGAGACCAGCAGCCCTGCCGTCATCCCCACAAAAGCAGCATAAAGGGTTAACAGCGGCACCATCAGCACCAGCGCCAGGATGCGCGGCAGAACCAGAAAATCAATCGCAGAAATCCCCAGGGTTCGGAAGGCATCAATTTCCTCGTTCACCTGCATGGTTCCGAGTTGTGCGGCAAACGCGGCGCCGGTTCGACCGGCGATGATGATGCCGGTCATCAAGGCACCGACTTCCCGCACCATGCCAATCGCCACCAGGTCGGCTATGAAGATTTGCGCCCCAACCAGGCGCAACTGATCGGCGCCAAGATAAGCGAGGATCAGGCCGACCAGAAAACTGATCACCGTGACAATGACCAAAGCGCGTGGTCCGACCTCTTCCACTTCAAGCCAGAAATCACTTCGCCGGAATTGTGCCCGGCCGGTCAGCAGTCGCCCCATGGACAAAGTGACCTCGCCCAAGAAATGCAGCATTTCCGGAAAGCCGCGACAAAAATCGATCGTCGCGACCCCGATCCGGGAAAACATGCCCGCCTTGCTTTGCCGCCTGGCATCGATATTTTGTTCGGGTCCGGCAGACGCCATATTCAGCAGATGCTGAACACCGGCGGGCAGACCGTTGCAATCGACTGCGATGTCATGCCCGGCAGAGAACTTCAGCACGCCGCTCAGAAAGGCCAAAAGACCGGTATCCCAGGCAGCCAGATGGTCTGCCCGAAAGTACAGATGCCGCAGATCATTCCTGCCAAGCTCCGTCTTCAGGACCTCCCAGGACGGTAACGCCTGATCCAGGCACCAGCGACCGGCAAGGATAATTTCCAGGCCCTGGTCTCCCTTAAGCTGCTTTTCAAGCTGCCAGCCTTGCAGGTCGCTTGCATATGCATCGGATGTCTGTGTCCCGATCATTCGTCGATACCCGTTTCAAGGGATTGCAGGAAGCTACGCATCACCCGGCCGTTCAGTAATTATTTTTAATTTTATCACTGGTTTGCTTAAAAAGAAGATTGCCCGGCCAAACAAGGGTACTTTTCGCAGGCACAGGCTGAGAAAAAGGCGTCAGACAGGGTCAGGATCACTTAAATGAAACTTCGCTGACGTTTGACTTCCGACGTCTGATTGTTAGAAATAGTTATAGGTTTTTAATCTTTTGGAAGGGCCATGATCCTCTACAGCCTGAAACACGCCCTGATGATTACCGGCTTCGTTTTCGTGATGATGCTGGTCATCGAATATCTCAACGTTCTCAGTCGAGGCGTCTGGCAGGAGGCCCTGCGTGGAGGCCGCTGGCGGCAATACCTGCTGGCCGCGGCGCTCGGCGTGAGTCCCGGCTGCCTGGGTGCCTTTGCCGTGGTCTCGCTGTACATGCACCGGACGGTCACTCCCGGCGCGGTTGTTGCGGCGATGATTGCAACCAGCGGCGATGAATCATTTGTCATGCTGGCCATGGCACCGAAGACCGCCGGCATGATTTTTTTCATTCTCTTCCTGGTCGCCATCGTGGCCGGGGCACTGACCGACCGCTTCGCCGGCAGCTGGGTCGCCCAGGCGCATGCCGCTCACGATCTTTACCTGCATGACGAGGAGGATTGTGAGTGTTTCCCCCGCGGCCAAATCCTCAGCCAATTGCGCAGCTGTTCACTGTCCCGGGGCGTCCTGCTGCTGGCAACGATCCTCTTCACCCTCGGCCTGGTCACCGGCGAAATCGGTCCGGAAGAGTGGAACTGGGTCCGCTGGACGCTGCTTCTGTCGACCATGGTCGGGCTGTTTATCGTTGCCACCGTGCCCGACCATTTTCTTGAAAGCCACCTCTGGGAACACGTCGTAAAGACCCATATCCCGCGTATCCTGGCCTGGACCTTCGGTACCCTGTTGGTCATGCATCTGCTGCTCGAGACATTCCAGCTTACCGACTGGCTGCAGGAGCACAGGCTTCTGCTGCTGCTCTCCGCCTGCCTGCTCGGCCTGATTCCGGAATCGGGCCCACACCTGGTGTTTCTGACCCTTTATATCGAGGGGGCACTGCCCTTCAGCGTGCTGCTCGCCAGCTCGATTGTTCAGGATGGCCATGGCATGCTGCCGTTGCTGGCGGATTCCAGGCGTGATTTTCTGCGCGTGAAATTGATCAATTTCGCGGTCGGTCTGCTGATCGGCCTGGTCGGAATCGTGCTCGGATGGTGATTTTTTACGGTTCTGTTGAGGCTTTCAGCTCCTGCATGTATTCACCACGCCCGGCCTTGAATGCGATCGTCAACAAGTAGGCAACCACCGCGATACCCAGCACGAAGGTTGCTAGAAACAAGCTGGTGCTGCCCCAGTCGACCGTCGTCGGATAGTCGTAGATCGAGTAGCCGAACGGCTTCAGGTAGCTCAGGCGCAGCGATTCCCGTGAGACGCTCATCACCACCAGCGTAACAAGACTCAGGACTGCGGCACTTGGCGCATAGCCGGAGGGGTCCTGTTGCGCCTTGAACAGCAGGGCGATCAGCAGAATGGCCAGGACGTATCCGGCAATCAGGCTATGGTCGGTCATGAAATGGAACTCCGCCGGAAGGCCGATCAGCCACCAGATACCGATCAAAG
>JAFDBW010000230.1 GCA_019313105.1 Deltaproteobacteria bacterium
CCTCGGACTGCATTTCAACAACTTTGGTGATGGTGTCCCAGATGTTCTTTTCGCCCGCGGCACTCTTGGCGTCGGAGACTTCGCCCATCACTGAAGAGGGCGTAATCGGGTAGATGGCAATCACCTCGTTCGTCGCATGAGCAACATGCGCCGCGGCGGTATTGCCGTCTATACAGGTCATTTTCTTGGACATCAGACTTCCTCCTTGTTGGAATTTAAATATCGATGAATCAGTTTTAGATGATCTCAAATGAAGGCTGTTGAACTGCGGCTCAGATATCCCGTCGTCCTTCAACGGCGCGGTTCACAGTCGCTTCATCGACATATTCTAGCTCGCTGCCCATCGGGATGCCATAAGCCAGGCGGGTCACCCTGATTCCACGTGGCTGGATCAGTTTTGCCAGGTAAAGGGCCGTGGCACCTCCCTCGACAGTAAAGTTCGTCGCTATGAGAACTTCCTGAACGCTGCCTTTATCGAGGCGGTCGATCAGGGGGTCGATCTTGAGCTCTTCGGGGCCGATGCCGTCCAGTGGCGACAAGGCTCCGTGCAAAACATGGTAGCGGCCCTTGAAAGACCGGCTGCGTTCAATGGCCAGCAGGGCCTGGGGCTCTTCGACAACGCAGAGCAGAGCTTCATCCCGGCCCGGGTCACAGCAGAGGGGACAGGGGTTCTGTTCCGTGATGTGAAAACAGACAGAGCAGAACCTGGTATTGTTCTGCAGATCAAGGATTGCCGTCGCCAGGGCTTCGGCCTGAGCCTTGGGTTGGCGGAGCAGGAAAAAAGCCAGCCGGGTCGCCGTCTTGTTGCCGATACCCGGAAACTTGGCCAATTCTGCCACCAGCCTTGCGAAAGACGGGATGGAGTCTAACATAATTTATTGCAGAAATTCAACAGTTTATGGGATTTCAGATATATTTTAAGTGGGCCTAATTTTTTTCGTATCACTGAAAAATCCCCGAACATTTTTTTTATTATTGGTAAAAAATTTTATTTTAATTTAAAAAAACATGTAAATGCAAGCTTTTCCGTAAACGTCGAAACTTCAGGTGCGTGCATTTGAGCGTGTATTGGTCATACCAATTATTGGTAAGCCCAATTATTGGATAAAAATGACCTCTTGTCAATTTTTTACTTACGAACGATTTTCCACCGTTTATGTGAGTCCAGGGATGTTCATGCCGCCGGTGATTTTACTCATCTCTTCCGAGGCCATCTGCTGACTCTGCTTGATTGCTTCATTGACCGCTGCAGTGACCAGGTCCTGCAGCATCTCGACATCCTCCGGGTCAACGACCGCCGGGTCGATCTTCAGACCGAGCAGTTGCTGCTTGCCGCTCACGACAGCAGTGACCATGCCGCCGCCGGCCGAAGCCTCGACCTGCTTCTTGCCAAGCTCCTCCTGCAGTTCAGCCATGCGGCGCTGCATCTGCTGCGCCTGCTTCATGATGTTGCCGATTCCACCTCGTGACATTGTCAATCCTCCGTTGTTTCTATTTGTAGTGAATGATTGGTCGTGTTTGTCCGCGTTCCACGTCGCCCGCCCCGCGTACCGTTCTTCTAAACAAAGCCCTTATCGATCGGAATAACTTTCTTGATCCTGCCGCCGAACACATCCTGCACGGCTTTGAGGGCCGGGTGCTCCACGGCGTCCTCACGCAGGCGGCGCATGCGGTCAGTCTCTTCTTCCTGGCGGGTTTCCACCAGTGACTTAGGCGCGTCCTGCGCTTCGGCGTCAACCATGGAAACCTTCAGCTTGATGGTCGTTCCGAAGTACTCTGTCGCCAGGGCTTCGAGGTCGTGCCGGATATCATCCTCTTGGAGCTGGCCGATCATGAAAGACCCTTTCGGGTAGCCGACGTCCAGTATCGGAGCTTCCAGTTTCAGCGGCCGGCCATGTTCCAGTACCGAGCCAAGCATCGGTCGACTCTGTTTGACCATGTCTACCAGCCCCTGCCACCTCTTGCTGTCGGTCGTTGTAGCGACGGGAGCTTCAGGCTTTTTTGGCGGTGGCGGCTCCGCTGCCGGGGCTTTCGGTACGGCCTGTGGTCGGTACGTCGGCAAGGGGGCTGAGGTCAGTCGGCGCTCGAGACTTTCGATGTGGCTGATCAGTTTGCCCAGATCCTGGCTCGGGGCAAGCGTCGCCAGCCGCACCAGACTCATTTCCAGGGCCAGCAGGGGAGAGTTGCTGTTGACCAGCTCCAGCTGCGTCTTCATCAGCAGGGTGACGATCCGCTGCAGGTCTTCCAGAGAAGCATCCTCGGCGAGCAGCTTGAGTACTTTCAGCTCGTCGCCGACCATGTCCAGCAGCTCGGCGGGCTCGTCGACAACCTTGCAGATGACCATGCCACGGAACATCTCGAGCAGGTCCTGGGTAAAACGCCGCAGGGCTAGGCCGAGCTGGTCGACGCGATGGGCTGATTCGAGGGCCCGCCGGCTGTCACGCTGCAGGATCGCTTCGACGGTGTCGAGCAACAGACGGCGATCGACCATGCCGAGCAGGGTCTGCACGGCCTCGTCTTCGACCTGGTCGCCGGAGAATGCCAGCACCTGGTCGAAGGTGGAGAGTGCGTCACGCATGCTGCCTTCACCCTGGCGGGCAATCAGCCCGAGACTGCGGTCGGAGATCGTCAGCTCCTCCGCGGTAGAGATTTCACGCAACCGCACGGCAACCTTGGCCAGGGGGATCTTGCGAAAATCGAAACGCTGGCAGCGCGACAGGATGGTGATCGGGATTTTGTGCGGTTCGGTGGTGGCGAAGATAAACTTGGCGTGCTCCGGCGGTTCCTCGAGGGTTTTCAGCAGGGCGTTGAACGCGTTGGTCGAGAGCATGTGCACTTCATCGATAATGAAGATCTTGAAACGCGAGCGGCTTGGCATGTAGCGGATATTCTCACGCAGTTCGCGGACATCGTCGACGCCGGTGTTCGAGGCGCCGTCAATCTCGATGACATCCATCCCTTGGCCGGAGGTGATCTCCGTACATGAGGAACAGGTGTTGCAGGGCTGGTCGGTGAGGCCTGTTTCGCAGTTCAGGGCTTTGGCAAGAATCCGTGCTGCCGAGGTTTTGCCGACGCCGCGCGCGCCGGTGAAGAGGAAGGCATGGTGAATCCGGCCCGAGCGGATGGCGTTCGCCAGGGTCTGGCTGACATGCTCCTGGCCGATCAGGTCGGCAAAGTATTGTGGCCGCCACTTACGGGCGAGTACCAGGTAGGCCATGGTCTCTCAGTTCGGCTTTAGGTTAGGATCAAATCGCAACCGGCAACTTGCCGGCACAAGTGACAGCCAGGCACCCCCGCGGCACACGGCTGAGGCCGCTGCCGCTGCTCCCTTCCGGGCCTGACGGAGTTCACGGCCGTCCGTTGCGCGGGACCCGGCTGTCACTTC
>JAFDBW010000231.1 GCA_019313105.1 Deltaproteobacteria bacterium
GGATCGGTTCTGCAGTCTCAACAGCGACGGTCTCGGCCGAGACCGTCGGCACCTGGTCCTGCAGAACCGGTTTGATCTTGTCCCATGGCCTGGGCAGATCAAGGGCTTTGAGCATATCGGAGATTTTTTCATCCCCGGGGTGGGCTTCTTTCGCCTTGGCAAGAATTTTGCGCGCCCGATCGCGCTCACCGCGAATCAGGTGCAAACGCGCCAACCCCACCAGGGCTGCCTGGCTCTGACGGTCGATGCTCAGTGCCCGGGCATAGGCGCTCATCGCCTCGTCAATCCGGCCCATCTGTCCAAGGACCCGTCCCATTGCGGAAAATCCCGGACTGAAATGAGGGAGCATCTTCGTCCCCAGCTTGGTCGCTTCCAGGGCATCATCAAGCAACCCCACCTGGCGATAAGCTTCAGCCAGAGGGACAAACGCGGTAGAGCTAGGGTCTTTGGCGACGATCTGCAAATAACTGCCGATCTTGCCGATCAGACTTCCTCCTGTGTTTGCCGTTGTCATCGTCCCCTTCCAGGTTCAGGTTAATAGATCTTTTAAATACTTGTCCAGGCCGTCGACCTGGTGCAGATCGGCCGAGCCAATACCGTGGTTTAAGACAACTCTGACGATTCCATCTTTAACTTTCTTGTCCCGCTGCATGACAGCAAGGTAGTCGGCAACGGAAAAATCAGGCGGTGTGACAGGAAGTTCAAAGTAAGTCAGCAAATCAATAATACGGTCAAGCTGTTCAGTCGTACAGAGATCAAGCCTGTGTGAAATCCGGGCAGCCATCACCATGCCGATGGCCACAGCTTCGCCATGTTTAACAACACCATAACCGGCAAGGGTCTCCACTGCATGGCCAAAAGTGTGGCCTAGGTTAAGCAGTGCCCTTAATCCCTGCTCTTTTTCGTCATTTTCTACAACATTCGCCTTAATTTGGCAAGACATCATTACCGCGTGAATCAGGGCGTCAGCCGATCTCTCGGCAAGCTGTTGACGATGTTTTTCCAGCCATTCGAAAAAGCCCTGGTCTCGAATAATGCCATATTTGACGACTTCGGCCAGACCTGATGCATACTCTCTCTGTGACAGGGTACGCAAAACCTTGACGTCAATGTGTACATGGCGGGGCTGATAAAATGCACCGATCAGGTTTTTTCCACGGGGGTGATTGACCCCGGTTTTACCTCCCACGGAACTGTCAACCTGGGAGAGAAGAGTCGTCGGAACTTGCGCAAACGGAATCCCGCGCAAATAAGCGGCGGCCGCAAAACCGGCAATATCGCCGATTACTCCGCCGCCAAGTGCCAGCAGGCCGCAATACCGGTCGAAGTGTCTGTCGATCAGAACATCGAAAATCTCTTCGAGAGTGGCTATCGTTTTATACTCTTCGCCATCAGGGAGGCGGATGACATCCACTTGTCGCCCAGACTGCACGAGTTCGTCAACAACCTGATTACAGTACAGGTCACCAACTGTCGGATTCGTGACAACCGCAACTTTGTTCGGGAAATTGACTTCATTCAGTGCAAGACCAAGATCCGCATAGATCTCTTGCCCAATCCAGATTGGATAGCTGCGCTCGGCAAGGCCGACAATAATCTTGTTCATTCTTTGAATTCCGTTTGCAAAATCGATATGATCTTCTCTGCAACTTGCCTGGGGGTGATCCCGTCTGTATCGACGATCAGGTCAGCGTCTTGATAAAGCGGTATCCGCTGCAGCCATAACTGCTCAAGATCATACCAGCCTTTTGCCGGGTCAACCAGCGGCCTGTCGACACTGTCTTTCAGGCGCTCACGTAAAGTGTCCCAACGGCTACGCAGGTAGATTATCCTGCCTGTACCTCTCATCAGTGTCCTGTTTTCTTCGCGTAATACAATACCACCACCCGTCGCGTATACGGCATTTTTTTCTGCATTCAAACCTGACAAAACAGTTGTTTCACAATTACGAAAGTATTCTTCTCCATCTGTTTTGAAGATTTCGGCAATGGAACGTTGTTCCTTGTCAACGATCAAACTGTCCAAATCATAGAATGGACAACCCGTCAATGTTGCCAGGGCATGACCTACGGTACTTTTTCCAGCCCCCATAAACCCGGTCAGAAAGATAATTTGAGTCCCGATATTTTTCATTTTCTATGATGTTGATACAGAAAAGGACAGGGGAAACCTGTCCTTTTCCTACTGTTATTTGAAGTAAGTACTCAAGATTCCACTATGCGTGGCGTGATAAATATCAGCAACTCACGACGGTCTTTTGTCTTGCTGGTTGATTTGAAAAGATGCCCAAGTACCGGTACGTCCATGAGGATCGGCACGCCTGACTGGGACTTCTGCTCCTGTTCGATGAAGATTCCACCGATCACCGTGGTCTGGCCGTTACGGACCAGAACCTTTGTCTGGGCTTTTTTCTCATCGATCGAAACCGCATCACCCGTCGCCGTGGGCACAACGGAACCGACGGAGCTGTTTGAGGTATCGATTTCAAGAAGGATACTGCCATCAGGATTGATCTCGGGGGTGACAGAGAGTTTCAGTTCTGCATTCTCAAACTGGACATCGGTACCCTGATCGCTGACCGAAGAGAAGGGAATCTTTGTCCCTTGGGAGATCGTCGCCTGCTCACCGTTCAGGGTCGTAACCTTCGGCGTTGAGACGATTCGGCCTTCACCGGAATTCTCCAGCGCTGCCAGGCGCAGGTCGATATCAAGCTGCTCATCAAGAGCGCCGAAAGAGAAGATCGAAGACGCTCCGGCCACTGCCGGGTTTGTGACCGGCAGGATGAAGGAACCGCCGATCCCTAAAGCTGCGTCATTGAGTCCGTTGTCACTGTGTGTATCGTCTTGCTGGTAATCAAAATTCCACTTGATCCCGAGGTTGCGGGAGAAGGTGGTATTTGCTTCAACGATTCGCGCCTCGATCATGACTTGCCGCTCCGGTTTGTCGATCTGGACGATCATCTCTTCCATCTGTTCCAGGACGGCGGCGGCGTCACGAACAATAAGCTGCTTGTTTCTCGAATCAGCAATGATCGATCCACGGTCAGATTTGATATCGGTGAGGAAGTTTTTCATATCATCGACAGATGCATAACTGACCAAGAAAGTCTTGGTTTCCAGGACACCCTCTTCAATCGCAATCATCTGCTCCTGCATTGCTTCCTGTTCAATGCTTCGGAGTTTATCCTTGGGCATAATACGCAGTATGTTGCCCTGTTGAATTTTACCAAGGCTGGCAGTCTCCAAGACCAGGTCAAGGGCCTGATCCCATGGCACATCTATCAGGCGCAGGGTTATGGTCCCCTGAACATCGCTGCTGGCCAGGATATTGAGACCACTCACATCACCAATCAGTTGCAGGATGCTGCGGACATTGGCAGCATCAAAAACCAGGGTGATTTTTTCGCCGTTATATCGAGCTGCCTCGGCCGCCATTTCATCTGCGGTGACTGTACTGGACGTAGGTGCGTAGACCTGCTCTTCTGCTGCTCGAACGGCCGATTCAGGACGCTCTGGAGCGACAACTTCAACTGTGCTGACCGCTGGCGGGACCGGCTCGGCGTAGGCACCGTCGTCAATGACCAGGCGGATGTCGGTACCGTCTTCTTCAAGTGCGTAGGAGACCTGGCCTTTCAAGTTGACTGCGATGCGAACATTCTGGTGATCGTCATCTGTTACTGTGTAGGGCGTTACTGAGGTCACCGCACTGGGGAATGCCGATGCGTCGATCTTTCTGCGCAGTGCGCGACTGATCGAAGAATCGATAATTTCAAAACGGACCAGGTTGCCCTCGGCGATGGGGCCGGTAACTTTGGCCGGATTGGAAAGCGTCACGGCAATCACGCTGCGACCATCCTCATTATTGAAATCGATCGCCTCTACTGCAGCAGGGCCTTTAGCCGGCATCAATACCTTTTTGGCAACCGGCTCAGCGACTTTTTCAGCTACCATTTCAGGTGTCTGCTCTTCCACATTAGCCGTCGCCACTTCACCCCATGTGACCAGGATATCAGCGTCGCGACTTTCGACATTATGCTGCGGTAATTTTGCGCCGCTGCCATCGAAGACCAGTCGGGTCTTGTCATCGTAAATGCCGAGCCGTATCTGTTTAAAACCTTTCCCCGCCGGGAAAACGCGCTCCTTGAAGGCGGGTTTCAGGCCATAGACATCGACAACCAGCCGGGCAGGGTTTTTCAGGGTGAAATATTTAAAGTTGTCTATTTTGCCGTCCGCTTGAATGACAGCCTGACTCGGGGAGTAATCAACTTTTAACAATACATTTGCATCGACAGATGAATCGACCGGTGCAGTAACAGTGGCAACAGGCGTCTCTGGTGAGGGTTCAACCGATTTGGCTTCTGCCATTGCAGGCTCTTCTGCAGCATTAGTAAAAGCCACGCGGAACTTCTGACCATCGAGACTAACCTGGTATTCAGTACTTTCGGAAAGCAGGATTTCAACTCTCGCCAGTTGGCCGGAGGTCAATTCAAAACCGGCGACACGGACTTCCTGAATTGGGCCTTTAGCTACAGCAAGCGTTTCTTCAAGCTCTGACAATTCCATGTCAGGGAAATCGATAACAACGCGAGTCGGCTCAAATGAATCGTAAACTGTATACCTGTAACCAACCGGCCTTTCAGTTTCTATCAGAATCGTCGCCTCTGCCGCAGCTGAGTCCAGAGAAACGGCAGTCAGTTTGTTGGCGTCCGCCCCCAATGCATTCCCATTGACAAGAAATATTGCCATGAAACTGCATAAGAGATATTTCGCAAGGCGAGTTGCCCCGCTAGACCTTAGTTGGTTTGACATAATCTTCACCCCGCGCATTAGATTATACTCCTTCCCGCCTGGGAACAGTAATTTCCTGAATATTTTCAATTACATTTCCTGAAAAATCGTAATATGTTTCCTGTATGGAGACGGATTCACTTGTGATATCAATAATGATGCCGTTGTTCTTACCTATTTTTATGCCTTTGGCCAGCACATAAGATTTCCCGTCCGGTGCAACAACCATGGCCTTGGGATCACCCATTCCGACTATCACACCAATCAACTTGAATTGAGCGACGTCATAACTTTGCAAGGGAGTTTGCGGTTCTTCGTCAACAACCGTTATCAGAGGCTTCTTTATCCTTGAGAGAGGCACAAAGGGATCGCGCCTTCCTTCAGTAACGTAGACAAACTCGTCTTCCTTCTCAGTTTCTTCAACAACGACTTCCGTTGGAGTTTGAACTGACGTTGCGGGCGGCTTTGATTTGACTGTTGCTGTCTGCGTACGGGGTGTTGGGGTTTCCTCCTCCATACATGCCATAAGGCACATGCAGACCAAAGTCCCGAAGACTAAGTATGTAAAGTTACGTACCATGAATATCACCCTTTTTTATCCACATTATCCACAAACCGGAAAGTGGTCACCTTGCACTTGATCTTGAGAACGGCTACGTCGCCTTCAACTTTAGGCGAACTCAATTCCAGATCTGAGAGATTGACAATTCGCGAAAGCTTGCTCACCGCCTGGGCAAATTCGGCGATCTGGTGATATGTGCAGACCAGATCCACCGAGCCGGGCACCTCAGCATAAAAACCCTTTGAGACTTCCCCTCTAGGGCTGAACGAGACCACGTCCAGGCCATTATCCCGTGCGATTGTTGCAAGGTTCGTCAACAGACTGGGAATCTCTTTTTTGTTAGGCAGTTGGGTCAACGCAGCTTTAAGCTGTTCTTCAAGTTTTAAGAATTCCGCTTTGAATTTCGGCAAGTTATTGGCAATGCGCTGTTTCTGGACCAGGTCTGCTTCCAGGCGGCTGAGCTCCTGATCCATTTCACCGATTTTTTCGTATTCAGGCAAAAGGGCAACCCAGGTGAAGGCGCCAGCCAGGAGAACAACCAGCAAAGCAAGAATTGCCACCCGCTGATACAAAGGTAATTTAAGAAGTTTTTCGAGCTTTGGGTTCATTTATCACTCCCGTGGACGGGTCTCCCCATCGCAGGCTATTGCTTATTCTTATCCTGACCTGGCTTGCCACTCTTCGTGTTACAGGATATGTCAAATTCGTGAAACTTGATCTTGTCCTGAACCTTCTGCTTGGTCACCTTGAGGTCGACGCCGTTGTAAAGGTCCGATTGCTCGAGGTTCCTCATGAACATCGCAACATCTTCCTCGTTTGCAGCGACCCCTTTTATCTGGGCTTTGCCATTGCTCTCTTTGAAACCGGTCAACCAGACCTTCTCCGGCAGGGCACGATACAGCTCATCAAGCAGGTAAAGCGGGCCCCCTCGCGAGCTTTTGAGCTTCTCAAGCACATCAAGCTTGGCACGAAGGTCCTTCTGGCGTTTTTCGAAGTCCTTGACCTCCTTGATAACCTTCGCCAGTCGCGCTATCTCTGACCTTTTGTTATCAATCTGCACCTGTCTCGCCTCAACCTCACTAGTCAGATAGACATAACCAGCGGCACAGACACCGGCAGAGATAATCAAAACCAACACAACGACCATCATCTGGCCTTTGAGCATCTCCTTCTTTTGCGCCGCCTTGACAGGCAGTAGGTTTATGCGGATCATTTGTCTCCCATCCTTCTCATGGCCAGGCCTGCAGCAACAGTATAGAC
>JAFDBW010000232.1 GCA_019313105.1 Deltaproteobacteria bacterium
GGCAGGATCGCGGCCATCACTCCGCTTGATGGGGCACCGGGCAAAGTCAAGCGACGCGTGCTGCCTGACCTTGACTCGGCGCCCTACCCGGTGCAGCCGATCGTGCCCTTCCTGCAGACAATTCACGATCGGGTTGCCGTCGAAGTGGCCCGTGGCTGCACCCGCGGCTGCCGCTTCTGCCAGGCCGGGTACATCTACCGCCCGGTACGTGAACGGCAACCGGAAACGATCCGCAGCCTGGTCGAGCAGATGCTGCGCCACTCCGGCTACGACGAAGTCTCCCTGCTGTCACTTTCGACGGGCGATTACAGCGCCATAGAGGTCCTGATGCAGGATTTGATGGGCTGCTATGCTGACCAGCGCGTGGCGATATCACTCCCCAGCCTGCGGGTCGGCTCACTGACTCCGGAGCTGATGAATGAAATCAAGAAAGTCCGCAAAACCGGCTTCACCATGGCTCCCGAGGCAGGCAGCGAACGTTTGCGCCAGGTCATCAACAAAGGGATCAAAGAGCAAGACCTGATTGAGAGTGCCCAGGCGGCATTTGAACTCGGCTGGCGCATCATCAAGCTTTATTTCATGATCGGCCTGCCCACGGAAATTGAACAGGACCTGGATGCACTGGTCGACCTGGCCGCACGCGTCAAGGCGGCCGGGCGTGGGACCCAGGGCGGGGCCGATGTCAACGTCTCGGTGTCGACTTTTGTGCCAAAATCGCATTCGCCCTTCCAGTGGGAAGAGCAGATCGGCTTTGACGAGACCCTGGCCCGGCAGGAAAAGCTTCGCCACGCTTTGAAGAAGAAGCGTCTGCGGTTCAAATGGCACGAAGCGGAGCTCTCGTTTCTCGAGGGTGTCTTCGCCCGTGGCGATCGCCGCCTTGGCGCCGTCCTCGCAGAAGCCGTTCAACGGGGCTGCCGGTTTGATGGTTGGCGCGATCATTTCCGATGGGACTTGTGGCAGGAAGCGTTCTCCGTCGTTGGCCTCGACCCGGCCTGGTACCTGCGCCAACGCCAGGTGGGGGAAATCCTGCCCTGGGATCACATCGATTCAGGAGTCAGCAAGGACTTCCTCTTGCGCGAGCGGCAGAATGCCCTGCTCGGCAAGCAGACACCGGATTGCCGTGATGGTCAGTGCAGCTATTGCGGGCTCTGTGACTTTGAGACAGTCAGGCCGCGCCTGTCCGACCGGGAGCGGAAAGATGAGGTAATCCCTCCGACAGAGGCCACGATTCCTGAAGCTGAGCTTCTGCCAAAGCTGCGGCTGACTCTCACCAAAACAGGTCGCACGGCAAGTCTGAGCCATCTCGAATACATGACCCTGATCCACCGGGCCGTACGCCGGGCCGGGTTGCCGATCAGATATTCGGCAGGCTTCCACCCTGCACCTCGCATCAGCTTCGGCGATGCCCTGCCGCTCGGCGTGGCCAGCGAAGCGGAAATCGTGGACCTTGAATTGGCCGCGAGTTGTGCCCCGGCAACGGCGATGGAGAATCTCAACCGGGAGTTTCCTGAAGGGGTCCGGGTCATCAGGGCCGACGCCTGGCCGCGCAAAGGCGATGCGCCGGCAAACAGTGTGGTCGCTGCGACCTACCGTGTGCCTTTGCCGGAACAGCTGGACGAGGGTTTTACAGCCAGATTGAAGGATTTTATGCAACAGGACAGCGTCATCACCACCCGGACGAAAAAGAACCGCCAGGAAAAAATCGATCTGCGGCCCTGGGTTCTTGACCTGCAGTGCCGGGACCAGAAACTCTGGATGGAGTTGAAATCCGGCAGTCCTCTGTTTCTCGCCGCCTATCTCATGGAACAGGAGATCGAGGATGTTCGCACGCTGGGCATATGTAAAACATCGATTCAGTTGAAAGAGCCGGAAATACAGGTAAATTTGTAATACGACGCAAGTTTGACGCCGGATTTTTCAGAACTCCGGTACCGTCACTGCGTCCTGGAGAACACCAACGATTTTTCACTTTAACGATATAGACACTAAAGCTAAGGAGACATCACCATGACCAAGGAGCTGGTCATCAACACCACGTCCCACGAGACGCGGATTGCACTTCTGGAGAGCGGCCACATTGCCGAACTTTACATCGAACGCAACCGTGAACTCGGCATCATCGGCAACATTTACCGGGGCCGCGTGATTCGGGTCCTGCCAGGCATGCAGGCGGCATTCGTCGATATCGGCCTTGAAAAAGCGGCCTTTCTCTATGTTGCCGATGTCCTCGATGAAATGGAAGCCGTCGAACACTTCGTAGAAGTCGGCCATCGCCATGACCAAGAAACTGAAGAGACCGGTGAAGAGAGGCCGCCCCTGCCGCCGATCGAGGAGCTCTTGCAGGAAGGCCAGGAAATCCTGGTCCAGGTTGCCAAAGAGCCGATCGGGACCAAGGGCGCACGCATCACTTCACACATCTCGCTGCCGGGCCGCAACCTGGTCTATATGCCCACCGTCGACCACGTCGGCATCTCGCGCAGGATTGAAAATGAAGACGAACGCGAACGGCTGCGCCACCTGGTCGATGTCATGCGTCCGGCCGGGACCGGTTTCATCGTGCGTACGGCCGCAGAGATGCGTGATGGTGAAGAGCTCAAGTCCGACATGGATTACCTGGTCAACCTATGGGACCAGATCAGCGAGCACTGCGAAGATGACAACGCCCCATGCCTGATTCATTCGGACCTGGATGTAACCAGCAAAGTCCTGCGAGACATCCTGACCGAAGATGTCTCCCGGATCATCGTCGACAGCGCCGTCGAATATAAGAAGATTGTCCAATTCCTCGACACCTTCATGCTCGGGCACAATTTCCAGGTCGAGGAGTATCATGGCAGTGAGCCGATTTTTGACACCTTCGGCCTCGAAGTGGAAATCGCCCGGGCACTGGGCCGCAAGGTCTGGCTGAAAAGCGGCGGCTATATCATTATCGAACAGACCGAAGCGCTGACGGCCGTCGATGTCAACACCGGTCGCTTTGTCGGCAAGCACAACCTCGAGGACACGATCCTGAAAACCAACCTCGAAGCGGTCAAGGAAATTGCCTTCCAGCTGCGCCTGCGCAATATCGGTGGGTTGATTATCATCGACTTCATCGACATGGAGAAAGAGGCCCACCGCGAGAAGGTCCATGGCGCCCTGGAAGAGACGCTGAAAAATGATAAGGCGAAAACCAATATCCTGAAGATCTCAGAACTCGGCCTGGTTGAAATGACCCGCAAGCGCGTTCGCGAGAGTATCGGACGAATTCTTTGCGAACCCTGCCCATACTGCGAAGGCAAGGGCTACGTAAAGAGCCGCACAACGACGGTCTACGAAATTTTTCGAGAACTGCAGCGCGAAATGGGCCCCGCCCCGGGATACCGCATGACCCTGCTGGTCCACCCGGACATTGCCGCAATCCTCTACGACGAGGAGCGTCCTGGCATAGAGGAGTTGGAAAAGAAATTCGAAAAGCAGATCACGATTGCAGCGCGGCAAGGATTCCATCTCGAACAGTTCGAGATTATTGTCGGCTGACCGGGGAGAGCTTTAATCTACGCGCCAAGGCAAGAGCCCGGCAAACCGGGCAGCCCTGGCCCCGGTTAATTCGACCGCGATTCCATGTCGATCAGAAGCTTTTTCAGCTGATCGATGGTCTTGGTAAGTTCCTGGTTGCTTTCTTTGAGCGCCGCCAATTCACTATCGCAGCGGGTGAGTTCTTGATCTTTCTGGAGAGCCTGTTGCTTCTGCCCTGCTTCCTTCACAGCGATCGTTTTCTTTTTATCGGCAACGAGCTGCTCCTGCTGCTCGGCCAGCCTGACCACCAACTCGGCCCTCGGCCCCCATGCGCCGTCCGGGTACTCTTTCGGCAGCATTTTCAGGGGTTGCAAGTCACCGGTTTCGATGTATTGATCAAGCCCTTTCGCAAAGGATTCTGCTTCTGTCAATGATCCCTTCTGCTGGAGATGCAGGCCTTGGCAACCGGCCAGAACGACGCTTACGAGAAGAAAAAAAAGCCATCGGTTCGAAGTTGTCATGACAGTTTCCTGCGGTCTATGAGGTAGTTGCTGCCCTTGAGCCTCTTCAGGTGCTCCTTCATACTGGCCGAATTGTGGCTGATCAGCGAAATTGAAGGGTCATCCAGATTCTCGGACAGCGTGACGGCAATCGACATGGTCATCAGCGGGAAGGAACGTTTCACATCGTATCGATCCGTGCCGGATATGAAGCCCGCTTGCAGGTCCTTTGGTTGATAAATTTCGGGGACCAGGTGGTCGAATTCAGTAATGATCGCTTTGGCGAGATTCTCCGCACGCTCTGGAGAAGTCATAATCATGTAATCATCTCCTCCGATGTGGCCGACCATATCATCTTCACCTCCACGCTCGGCGACCAGGCGTTTGAGCAGTTCACCGACCCGGTTGATCACGTCACTGCCGGCACTGTAACCGTAATGGTCACTGTAAGCCTTGAAATTGTCCAGATCAATATAAAGGTGGGCAAAAGACTGCTTCTGCGCGATGCGGTCCTCCAGTTCGCGATCAATCGCCAGGTTGCCCGGCAGCCGGGTCAGGGGGTTGGCATCCAGGCTTGCTTGCTCGAGTTCCATGAGTTTGCGTGCCATGGTTGAAAAGTCCCTGGCCAGCTGGCCAAATTCGTCATGCCCCCTGGTGTCAATCGGTGTATCGAAATGACCGGCCGCAATTTCCCGGGTTGCTGCCTGCAGGCTCTTGACCGAACGACGGATACTGCCGATGACCTTGAGTGTTATCGGAGCAGTCAGGATGATGCCGATGAATGTGATGATCAGCGTCATGCGGTAAGCATCCCTGCTCTGCTCTGACAATTGACTCAGATCTGCCTTCAGAGCGTTCTGGTGCTGGGGCCGGAGGTCATTGAGAAGTTCCAGCAGCTGGCTGCGCAGAGGTGCGGTCTCGGCCGAAGCAATTGCCGAGGCCTGCTGCCAGTTTTTTTCCGTAAAAAACTGGCTGAGATGCCGCGAACGCGACAGATAATCTTCAAGCATGGGCGGCAGGGGGGAAAAATAATCGGGCAATGCTGAAGCGTTGATACTCGTCAGAAGTGTATCAAGATCAGCGGTTCGACGCTCCAGGAGTTCCAGGATTTGAGGGTCCTGCAGGATAACCAGCTGGTTTTCCAGGTTCTCCTGGGCCAACAGGTTCTGGCGAAGATCTCGCAGGATAGTAAAAGCATCAAACTGAACGCCGACCAGTTCTTCAGTCCGACGGTTGTGTTCGTGAAGGCTAAGCAGCGCATAACCGATCGCTATCATGCCGAACAGGATAACGACGAGGTAGCCGACCTCGACTTTCCTGGTGACCGTTAAATTGAGCTTCATTACATCTCCATCTTTGGAGCTAGCCGCCTTTCGATAAGAGGCAACTGGATAATGTTGCATTCTATCATAATTTCATCATAACAATAGCCAACTATCCGAACCCGGAGAGACCTTTGCATTCGCTTCTTTGAGCGACATCTTGTCGAACATATTGGCAAAAAGGCCCGCCATTGAAGCAATCACGGAGACTCTTCCCATGCTGAGGACCAGGCGAGGAGGCAGGACTGAAAACCGGTCGCGCCAGGTGTCATGACATGCCATTATTTACTTGACATCTGCTTGACCTCAGACGTATAAGTGTCAGTTCCTGAGCGGGCTGAGGCCCCCAATCCAAGGTAAGAAAGCGAGGTGACTGGCGATGTATGCGGTCATTAAAACCGGAGGAAAACAGTATAAAGTTTCCGCAGGCGACCTGCTCAAGGTCGAAAAACTTGATGGTGCAGTTGGTGATACCATCGAACTGAACGAGGTCCTCATGGTTGGCGGAGAAGAGGTTAAAATCGGAACACCTCTCTTGCCGGAAGCGAA
>JAFDBW010000233.1 GCA_019313105.1 Deltaproteobacteria bacterium
ATCTGGGTCTGGGTATGACCGCCCTTCTTCTCCTTGGCAAGACGCTGCAGGCGGGTCTCCACCAGCTGCATGTCGGCCAGCAAGAGTTCCGATTCAATCAACGCTCGATCGCGTTCCGGGTCCACCGAGCCGGAGGGATGGAAGACATCCGGCGAATCGAAGGCCCGGATCAGCACGCAGAGCAGATCACAGCGTCGCGCCGGGTCCATCCAGAGGCGCGAGGTGCTGCCGCTGTCGCTGACATCGGGGCAGAGCACGAACTGGTTTTCGGCGTAGGTGGTTTTTTTCGGTCGGTAAAGGTCGCTCAGGGCGTCCACCCGGCTGTCGCGGATCGAGGCCACGCCCTCGATCGACTCTCCGGCTTTGCGGGTAGCCGGCACGGGCCGACCGGTCAACAGGGTGAAGAGAGTTTTCTTGCCCGTCTGGGCAAGGCCCAATATAGCGATTTTCATAAGCTTTCCCTTAAACTTTTAAAGAGTCTCAATTCGTCTGCCGTTTTCTTCCTGGCCGGCCCAAAAAAGAAGCCGGCGAACGGTCACTGATCAAGTGTGCGCAATCCCGGTTGATAATTCAACAAAAAGTTTAATCGGTCTGGACGCGAACGACAAACACGGCTATCTTGGAATCAGCACGGTTGATTGGTTCTTGCGTAGAGGAGGTTGGATAGGCAATGCGATCCTGATCATTGATGATACCAAGTCGGTCCGTCAGCAGATTCTCGACACCCTGTACGGCGCCGACCTGTTCAGCGACTACTTTGAGTCCGGCAACGGTCTCGAGGGGCTGAAAACCCTGCTCAATGAAAAGATCGACATCGTTTTGTGCGATGTCGAAATGCCGGGTATGGATGGCTTCAATTTCCTGGCGATGGTCAGCCCCCGCAAGGAGCTGCAAGACATTCCGATCCTGCTGCTGACCAGCCATAACGTGATGGAGACCAAGGTCAAGGCTCTCGAACAAGCCGCCAGCGACTATCTGACCAAGCCGTTCAGCCCCGGGGAATTACTGGCCCGGGTCAAGGTTCATCTGAAGATCAAGGCACTGCAGGACAACCTCAAGGAGAACAACCAGCTGCTGCAGAAACTGGCTCAGACTGACCCGCTGACCGAATTGCACAACCGCAGGCACATGATGACCACCCTCGAAGCGGAGTTTGACCGCAGCAGCCGGGTCGGCAGTCCATTTGCCCTGCTGATGGTCGACCTCGACCACTTCAAGCAGGTCAACGACACCTATGGACACCAGCTTGGCGACAAGGTCCTGCAATCCACCGCCTGGGAGATAAAGGCGACGCTGCGCCAGTATGATTCAGCGGCCCGTTTCGGCGGCGAGGAATTCGCCCTGCTCCTGCCGGAGACCTCGCTCAAAGGAGCGAATCTGGTCGCCGAGCGGCTGCGCCAGAGCATCCAGGGTATCGAGTTTACCGGCCCGCTCAGCAAGCTGAGGATCAGCGTAAGTATTGGCGTCGCAGTGATGCCACATGAAAAAATCACCACGATTAAAGACCTGATCCGCTTGGCAGATGCCGCCATGTACACTGCCAAGCGCAAAGGACGGAACCGGATCGAGAGTGTTCCTCCGGCTTGACCCGAACTGACTCCCGGATGCCGGGCGTCCTGCACCGAGGAAGATTGTGACCATGAAGACCCCGATTAGTGGCAGAGAACTCTACATCTCGGAAATTTCCTTCTCCGCCGAAGAAGAGGATCTGCGTAAGTTGTTCGTCCTGTTCGGTACGGTGAACTCGGTACACATGGTCAAAGACCCGAAGTCCGGACTCTTCAAAGGCTCAGCCTTCATCCGCATGGCAACCCCGGCCCAGGCCAAGGATGCGCTCTCACTGGACGGCACCTACCTGATCGATCGCTGCATCAGCGTCACTACGGCCCGACCGAAACAGTCCGCAGGGCCGGCAGCGAAGCGCCATCCCGGCAAAACGCCACGAACTCCACAGCGACGCAAATAGCCATCGAGGGACGCGGCAGTGCTCCCCAGATCGACAAAGGCTCCCTGGATGGTAACAAGTGAACAGCGCCCCATGCTGCGTTTCCTGATTGTTCAGACGGCCGCCTCAGTGGTCGGGCTGCAGTGCTGGATGATCCTGTTCAACAACTTCGCCGTGGAGGTCGCCGGCCTCGACGGCCTGCAGGTCGGGATCATCGGCTCGGTGCGCGAAATCCCTGGGTTCCTGGCACTGTTGGCGGTGTTCGTCATGCTGGTCATCAGGGAGCACCGGCTCTCGGCCCTCTCCATAATTTTTCTCGGCCTCGGCACCGCGCTGACCGGGCTCCTGCCGAGCTTTTCCGGGCTGATCATCACCACGCTGATCATGAGCTTCGGCTTTCATTATTATGAAACCACCAACCAGTCACTGACCCTGCAGTATTTCAGCACCGCGACCTCTCCGTTGATCTTCGGCCGGCTGCGCAGCCTCGCTGCGGCGACCAGTATCGTCGTCGGCCTGCTGCTTTACCTGATGGGGATGGTATTCAGTTACAAGGTCATGTTCCTGACGATCGGTGGTCTGGTTGTGGCTGCCGGTATCTGGGGACTGCTGCAGGACCCGACCCACAAGCAGGTGGCGCCGCAGCACCGCAAGATGATTTTTCGGCGCAGGTACTCCCTGTATTACTTCCTGACCTTCATGGCCGGGGCCAGGCGGCAGATTTTCATCGCCTTCTCCGTCTATCTGCTGGTCAAGGTCTTCCACTTCACGGTCACCGAAATCACCCTGCTGTTTGTCGTCAACAACGCCATCAACTTCGTTTTAAGCCCCGCCATCGGCCGGGCGATTGTTCGCTTTGGTGAACGCTGGATTCTGTCTATCGAATATGGTGGACTGATCGGTGTGTTCCTGGTCTATGCCTTTACCGACTCGAAGCTTCTGGTGGTCGCGATGTACATCCTCGACCACATCCTGTTCAACTTTGCCATCGCCATCCGCACCTATTTCCAGAAGGTCGCAGACACGGCGGATATTGCGCCGAGCATGGCGGTCGGCTTCACTATCAACCACATTGCCGCAGTGGTTATGCCGGCGATCGGCGGTGCCCTCTGGATGATCGATTACCGCATCCCGTTTGTCACCGGAGCCCTGCTCAGCCTGATCTCCCTGTTGGCGGTGCAGCGCATCCCGCGCTTTGCTCAATAACCGGGTCCAGTGGGCAAAACAAATCGGGAGGATTCCCGATTCAGGCTTGCTATGGGTTGTCTTTTCCTGGACGGTCAAAAATTGGCGCCCAGGGCCCTGACCGTTTCGATGGTCAGGTAATCGGCGACTGTCAGGTTGAAGTCTTTCTGGAAGGCGTTGACAGCAGCCATGGTCTGCCGGCCGACGGTGCCGTTGGTCGGGCCCGGGTTGTCACCACCCCGATACAGAGTGCGCTGGATTGAGTTCAACCACACTAAAATGAAACTGTTGTCAAAGCCCCTCCAGCAGTTATCCTTGTAAAAACCGCCGGAGGAGCAAGATGTTTGATCTCGATGCCATTCGTGCAGCAGAAACAAACCTTAAGGGGCGCTTTCGCCACACCGAACTGATCTATTCCCACTACTTTTCAGAGCGCCTCGGCTACCCGCTGTTCTTCAAATGCGAGAACCTCCAGCGAACCGGATCCTTCA
This sequence comes from Deltaproteobacteria bacterium, assembly GCA_019313105.1. Classification (GTDB taxonomy): domain Bacteria; phylum Desulfobacterota; class Desulfuromonadia; order Desulfuromonadales; family BM103; genus JAFDBW01. Next base: position 3,622 of record JAFDBW010000233.1, read on the forward strand.
AGATCCGCGGCGCCCTTAATTTTCTCGACAACCAGCCTCCGGCGCTGCTGAGGAACGGGCTGATCACCGCCTCGGCCGGCAACCATGCCCAGGGGGTGGCTTTTGCCGCAACCCAGGCGAAGATTCCATCACTGGTTGTGATGCCGGAGAACACGCCGATCGCCAAGATCCTGGCCACCCGCGATTACGGCGCGGAGGTCAGGCTGCACGGGGTCAACTACGACGAGGCCACCGTCCTGGCCAGGCAACTGGAGAAGGACCTGGGGATGCTCTATGTGCCGGCTTTCGATCATGAGCTGATTATGGCCGGCCAAGGTACAGTCGGCCTAGAGATTATGGCCGATCTGGCCGATGCGGACACCCTGGTGGTACCGATCGGCGGCGGCGGTCTAATTGCCGGGGTCGCCACCGCGGCCAGGGGGATCAGGCCGGATATCCGCGTGGTCGGGGTTGAGGCCGCCAGTGCCCCGGCGGCCCTGTTGTCGCGCCAGGTCGGCGCCATCAGCACCCTGGCGGCGGCCCGCTCCCTGGCGGACGGGATTGCCCTTAAACAGGTCGGCACACTGACCTTCCCGGTCATCGAGGCACTGGTCGACGAGATCGTCACTGTCGAGGAAGAGGAGATCGCCCATGCGATCGTCGGCCTGATGGAGAAATCCAAGCTGGTCGTGGAAGGTGCCGGGGCGGTCGGACTGGCGGCTCTGCTCTACGGCAAACCCGGAGTGGCCAGCGGCAAGACCGTCGTGGTCCTTTCCGGCGGCAACATTGACGTGCAGACCATCTCCAGAGTCGTCGAACGAGGGATGCTCGCCGAAGGCCGCTTCCTCATGATCCGGATCGAACTGGACGACTCGCCCGGGGCTCTGGCCCGCCTGGCGGCCCTGGTCGCAGAGCTCGGTGCCAACATCTTCCACGTCAGTCACGACCGTCGCAACACCGGCGTCCCCCTGGGCCAGGCGGAAGTTCACCTGGAGCTGGAAACCAAGGGGCCGGAACATATCGAGGAAATTCTGACCGGCCTGCGCGATGCGGGCTACGGGGCCAGCGTCCTGCACTGACGGAGACATGGATGGAACGTAAAAGAGGCGCTCGAATCGAGCGCCTCTTTGTTTAATTTCATAATCCGGTCGCGGGTGTAATGCCTACAGGCAGCGCATCTTTTTTTTGCCGTCTTCAAAGAGGACCTCAACCTTCTGCGGGCCGAGATTGCCTTGCACGAGCCCGAGGCCGAACCTGGGGTGCTTCATCACGGAGCCCACCTTGAAGGCGGTTTCCATAGTGTAGGTAGTGGCTGCCTTGGCTTCTATATCAGGCTGCAGCTTCAGCCACTCTTTTTGTTCAGCAACGGCCGGATCAACGGCGCGACGCGGCGCGGGTTTTTTTCGAACCGTGGGCGGACGATACTTGTGCTGGCCGCTGCAGGTGTTGCACTGGACCTTGGCCGGTACGTCCTCTGCCATGGCGACGATAATGTGATTGGTGATTTTACGGCATTTCGTGCAACGCGACTCGATTGGATCGCCGGCGGCAAGCGTAGTGCTTGGCATGACTTGACTCCCTAGTTGTTTGGCCTGGGACAAGATGGCCGATTAATCTGGCGGTGTTAAAACGTTGTCCGAAGATTCTGCAGGAGTGACACTGTCTTCCTCAACGGCAGCTTCTTCTTCACCAGACTTGCGCTTTCTCTTCTCTTCCTTCTTGGCTTTTTTCGCTATTTCCTTCTGGCGTTTTTCATAACCATAATTCGGCTTACGACCCATGAAGTTCCCCTTTGGTTTCGCACCTGACCCAGAATCCAACTGAAAGTCAGGCAGTGCCAAAAAAAAGCCCTACGGAATATCCGCAGGGCTATTCTGTCTATCTTCGTGCAAAAAAGAGCTTAGACCCTCTGCACATTCGAAGACTGGGGGCCTTTAGCGCCGTCAGAGACGTCAAAGCTTACCCGATCGCCTTCGGCGAGAGACTTGAAGCCATCTCCCTGAATTTGCGAAAAGTGGACAAAAACGTCCGGACCGTTGTCCTGCTCGATAAAACCAAACCCTTTTGCGTCATTGAACCACTTTACTGTACCTTCAGCCATTTTTTCTACTCCTCGTGTTTTTTCAACACTCTGCTTGGTGTGCAAATCCTGCCTGCTGCGTAAAACAAAAAAACCACATAGCCCTAAAGAGGTCTGTGTGGTTTTTCCTGACTGATTAACTCTTTAATCGTGCCCGGCAAACTGCTGCACAAACGTTTAACTTGGAGATAACATAACACGGCTCTTTCGAACAATACAAGTTATTTATTTTTCGCATGTTTTTCTATAGGCAGAGCTCTCCAGCAGATCACTTTTTAGGTGTTCGACACAGGTAAAGCTTCAGGACAGTTTACCCATATCCCGATGCAGCTCCTGCCGCAAATGATGGGTCACCGGCCCGACCAGCCCCTGATTGACGGTAAAATCATCAACCTTGACCACCGGCATGACTTCGAGCGAGGTGGAGGTGATGAAGACTTCGTCGGCGAACTTCAGATCCTGCAGCTTGAACTCCCCGGTGATCACCCGCAGGTTCAGTGTTTGCTCACACAACCGCATGATCGTCGAGCGGGTTACGCCTTCCAGCAGGCCGGTGGATGCATCCGGGGTGAATATCCACTTATCCTTGACCCAGAAGATATTTGACGAAGCCCCTTCGCAGATGTGTTCCTTGTTGTTCAGCATGATAACCTCGAAGGCACCTGCCGCTCGGGCTTCGAGTTTGCCCAACAGGCTATTGAGGTTGCTGATCGATTTGATTTTCGGGTTGATCGCCTCCGGGGCGTTGCGGCGCGTCTGTGCCACCCGCAGCTGGATTCCCTGCTGGTATAAAACGCCATCAAATCCCTGGAACTCGCGGCCGATCACCAGGCAGGTCAGGTCATTTCCCATTTCGCGCTGAAAACCGACCTGCCCCCTGCCCCTAGTAATGGTAATTCGGTAGTAGGCATCATCGAGGGCGTTCCTGGTGCGCAGTTCCATCAGGACGGCTTCGAGTGCCTGCTGGGTGAATGTCATCGGGTAGCTGAGAGCCTCCGCGGACTGCAGGAGACGCTGGTAATGTTGCGGGAACTGATAAATGCGATCACCAATCGAGCGGAAACTTTCGAAGATTCCGTCGCCGTAGAGGAATCCCTGGTCAAACACAGAGACCATCGCCTCGTCGGCCTTGATGAATTCGCCATTCAAGTAAACATAACTCATCCGTCTGCTTCCTTTTTTGATCGTCCGGAGCCTAATTACATCCTGGTAAACTATGCCATTGCCAGAGTCAACGTCAACCTGCCGGCAGCATTTCATTCTGTGGACGCAGGGTGCAAACTGAGTCGATTCAGGTTAGAATGTTAGATCAAAACAACCATTTAAATGTCAGCCCGGAGTTCTGCCGCATGAAAGATTCCTCAATGGGCCATCTTCGATTACCAGAGCGCAGCAAGGCAAAAGCCCTTTACGAGAAGCAGCTGCCTGCTCACAAAGCTGCATTGCAGCAGCTTGCCCAGGAGATCCGCCTGATTCTCGAACAACAGGGTCTCACATCGGCGATCAAATTTCGGGTCAAGAGCTTCGAAGCGTATTTCGACAAGATGCGCAAACACAACACCACCAACGGCGGCCACCGCATCGTCACGATCAACGATTTTTTCGGGCTGCGCATTGTCTGTCCCTTCCTTGAAGATGTCGAAACCGTCTCCAGCCTGATTGCGATTCATTTCGAGCTCCTTGAAACCGAGAGCAAGGCGAGTCAACACTCGTTCCGCGAATTCGGTTATGATTCGGTGCACCATTCGATCCGACTTGCAACACATCAGCGCGGACGGCTGCTGCCGGGCGTGAAAAGAGTTTGCGAAATCCAACTGCGCACCATCCTGCAGGATGCCTGGGCCGAAGTGGAGCACGAATTGGTCTACAAATCAGACATCTCCCTGCCCAATCAGTCGATCCGCCGCAAGCTGGCTTCTTTGAATGCCACGCTGACGCTTTCAGACCTGATCTTCCAGGAGATTCGTGATTATCAGAAGGAAATCCGCAGACACGGTCACAAGCGACGGGCCATTGCTGTAAGCAACGCCAGTCACGAGGACGACATTGCCATCTCTTACCCGACAGCGAACGAGCCCCTCGCGAGAATGGGACCGATCCCTTCGACCATGGCCAGTCACCTGGAAAAAACCATGCTGCATGCGCTTGAGGCCCACAGCAACCATGACCTGGAAACAGCGATCGCTCTTTATACCCAGTTGCTCGGCATGCAGCTTGACCGTAAAATACGCGGGCTGGTTTATAACCACCGGGGAATGGCATATTTCGCCATGAGCCGCTATCAGAGGGCACTCAAGGATTTTGCCAACGCGATCAAGTACGATCCGGACAGTGACCAGGGGTACGCCAATCGCGGACTCTGCTACCGGGTCCTGAAAAAGTACGACCGGGCTTTGAAGGATTTTGAGCGCGCGATCAAGATCAATCCGAGTCGTGCCGACACTTTCTTTGGCCGAGCCCAAACCTATCACGACATGCAGCAATACGCCCTGGCCCGGATCGACTGCGAAAAAGCGCTCAGCATCCACTCTGGCTACCAGCCTGCCAGGGAATTGATCAAGACCCTGCAGACTGATCTCGCTTGAAGGGAACAGTTGTCATCCCGGGTTGCCCTGGCTATCATACATGCGACACGGATTGACGCGACCCTGTTGACTGACATGCATACGACCCACAGCCCAGAACAGATCATGCAAATGGCCGAAGCGGCAGTTCGGGCGGCCGAACATCGCGCGAGCCTGTTCTACGCCATCCGGTTGCCCGAGGCTGTGATCGATTTCTCTTTGCGTGGACGCTGTGCGGGGCAGGCAAGGGTCGAGCGTAGCGGTGAGACATCCCTGCGGATCAACTTCAAATTGTTGACTGAAAACTTCGAAGACTTCATGGAACAGACGATCCCTCATGAAGTCGCCCACCTGGTCGTTAACTGGCAGGCCCGTAAAAAGCGACAACGGCCGCGTCCGCACGGGTCGGAATGGCGGCGTGTCATGCAGGAGTGTTACGGTCTTCAGCCTGTACGCTGTCACGCTTACCAGACCACCTCTGCACGGATTGTCCCGCGCAATTTCCTGTATCGTTGTGACTGTCGCGAACATCACCTGACCAGCATCATGCACAACCGGGTGTCGCATCGCTACAAAGCTTTGTGCAAAAGCTGCAAAACCCCTCTCAAATTTGTCATTCAGCTGGCTCGTTAGCAGCCCTTTCGTTTGTGCTACGATTTTGTAAATCGTAGCACTTTGGCCTTGACGCTGAAGCCTTTGCCCCTCTAGAGTGTCAGCTAAACAGTCTTTTGCTGTTCATTTTTCTTACAACTGAGCACGGGAAGTCATCACACGATGCACATGGCGGACGCTCTCGTTTCTCCCGCTGTCGGGGCAGCTTTCTGGGCCGCCTCAGCAGGAATAATCGCCCATAGTTCAGCACACTTGCGCAAACAGCTTGACGACCGCAAGGTGCCATTGATGGGGGTTCTCGGGGCGTTTGTTTTTGCTGCCCAGATGATCAACTTCAGCATCCCGGCAACCGGTTCAAGCGGGCATCTTGGCGGTGGGCTACTGCTGGCTATTCTGCTCGGCCCGTCGGCGGCTTTCCTGACAATTGCGTCCATTCTGATGGTCCAAGCCCTGTTCTTTGCCGATGGCGGCCTGCTCGCCCTCGGCTGCAACATCTTCAATCTCGGGGTCTTCCCGGCGTTTATCGCTCATCCTTTCATTTACAGCAAACTGATAGGCAGGGAACCGAGTCAGTCACGTATGGTCTTTGCCGCAATCATTGCCGCGGTGGTGGCCTTGCAATGCGGATCTCTCGGGGTCGTATTGCAAACCTTTGTATCCGGTGTCTCTTCGCTGCCGTTTGATACTTTTGTCCTCTTGATGCAGCCGATCCATCTGGCTATCGGCGTGATTGAAGGCGTGGTCACGGCCCTGATCGTCTCGTTCGTCTATCGCGCCCGCCCGGAGGTTCTGCAAAGTGTCATACAGGAGAAGCCGGTCGGCGAACTGCCGGTGCGATCGCTATTGACGGCCTTCTTGATTTCGGCGGCGTTGCTCGGCGGGCTTTTTTCCTGGCTCGCGTCGGAACAACCGGATGGCCTCGAATGGTCGATCGCCAAGATCACGGGATCGGAGAACCTGACGCAGCCTGGCTTCAAGGCACACGAAGCACTGACCGCTGTTCAAGAGAAGACGGCGTTCTTACCTGACTACGCCCGGCCTGAAGGAGCAGGGCTCGACAACAACAAACGTCTTGGCAAGACTCTTTCGGGAATCGTCGGCAGCGCCCTGACCCTGGTTATTTGCACCCTGACAGGCGTTGTATTGCGCAGGAGGAGGCAAGGATAATGCTGGCCATAAACGGCTCCTTTCTCGACTTCAAGCAGCTCGATCTTCTGGCCCTGCGCCAGACCGCGGTACATCGTCTCGATCCGCGGGCCAAGGTGCTGACCACGCTCTGCTTCATCGTCTGCGTCGTGTCTTTCGACAAGTACCAGATCTCGGCAATGCTGCCGTTCCTGATTTATCCGGTCGCCCTGATCGCCGTGGGCGACCTGCCACCGGGCTACATCCTGCGCAAGATCCTGTTCGTCCTCCCTTTTGCGCTGCTGGTTGGTCTCTTCAACCCGATCTTCGACCGGCAGGTCGTCCTTCAGATTGGCCCTCTCGACATCTGGGGCGGATGGGTCTCCTGCCTGTCAATTCTGCTACGGGCCATTCTGACGGCCAGTGCCGCAATCATCCTGGTTGCGATAACCGGCTTCCCGGCGATCTGTGAGGCTTTGGAAAAATTGAAGATGCCGCAGGCTTTTGCCGTGCAGCTACAGTTCCTGTACCGCTACATCTTTGTCCTCACCGATGAAGGCGTCCGCACCGCACGCGCCCGGCAAATACGTACTTTCGGCCGGCGCGGTCTCGACCTCCGCCATTTCAGTTCACTGGTTGGGCACCTGCTGTTACGGACCTGGGAGCGCGCCGAACGGATTCACATGGCGATGCTGGCCCGTGGTTTCTCCGGCGAAGTTCATTCGACACGCAGACAAAGTCATTTCGGTAAACCGGAACTTATCTTCACTGTCTGCTGGGTTGCCCTGTTCATCCTGCTGCGTCTCTACAATGCCCCGCAGTTGCTCGGTAGCCTTTTCACAGGAAGCATGCAATGAGCCATCATATCGTCGAAACACGACACCTCAAGCACATTTATCCCGATGGCACCATTGCCCTGAAAGATGTCTCGTTCCGTATTGAGCACGGCGAATCAGTCGGCATTATCGGTGCCAACGGTGCTGGCAAATCGACGCTGCTGTTACACCTCAACGGCTACCTGACCGCGACATCGGGCGAGATTATTATCGGCGATGATCCGCTTACCAAGCAGAACCTAGCGGTCATCAGGCGCACGGTCGGGATGGTCTTCCAGGACCCGGACGACCAACTCTTCATGCCGACCGTCTTCGACGATGTCGCCTTCGGGCCAATCAACCTGGGGTTGTCCCGGGCAGAGATCGAAACCCGGGTCAGTGAGGCCCTGTCTCGGGTCGAAGCCGGTGCGTTGCGTGACAAGCCCCCCTATCACCTGTCGTGCGGCGAGAAGAAGCGGGTCGCCATAGCAACCGTGCTTTCAATGCTGCCAGAGATTCTGGTGCTTGATGAACCGACCAACGGCCTCGACCCGTATGCGAGACGCCTGCTTATCGCCCTGCTCAAGGGCTTCCATCACACACGTATCGTAACCAGCCATGATCTCGACATGATTTTTGAGCTCTGCGAGCGCACTATAGTGCTGCATGAAGGCGAAGTCATGGCGGACGGCCCGACCCTGGAGATCTTCCGGGACAACGCGTTACTGAACACCTGTCGCCTTGAAAAACCTCTCGCCATGCAAGGCTGCCCGGTTTGCTCGCCGGAACACAGACCCCTTCCAAAGCAGCAACCCCTAATCGAACCTCACAGTCGAAAACCTCACCAACACAATCATTGATGTTGGCACACACACGGCTATTGTTAATTTGCATACCTTTTTCACGACTGGTGGGCAACTTGGCCTTGCCAGAGGGACCTGATGCGGACCATCCGGACACAGGTGTGTTTTTCAGCCAAGGTCAACATTTTTACTTAGACAGGAAAAGACAAACGCGCTATCTTGCTCACGGACAAAGGTCAAAAGGTCAGACCAAACGGCGAAGTCTCCCCAGAAATGGTCGGATTTGGCCGGCAATGCGAAAAAACTGCGATCAGCTGTTTGACAAATGCTGATTTTACGAGACTTTTTAACGTGTGCCACTGGCACCAACTTTGCTCTTGATGCAAGCCAGATGTCATCCTGGAGAGGATGGCGAATCAAACCCATTTCCTGCGGAGGTCAAATTCCCATGAATATTCACGAGTACCAGGCCAAGGCGATCCTGCGAAATTTCGGGGTTCCGGTTCCAGAAGGTCACGTGGTCTACAACAGCAACTCGGCCCGCGACTGGGCCAAGCGCATAGGCGAAGGGCCCTGGGCGGTGAAAGCCCAGATCCACGCCGGTGGTCGCGGTAAGGGCGGCGGCGTCAAGATCGCCAAGACCGCTGATGAGGTCAAACAGTTCGCCAGAGAGATGTTCGGCATGACCCTGGTGACCCATCAGACTGGCTTGGAAGGCAAAATCGTCAAGCGCGTCTTGATAGAGAATGGCTGCGACATCGCTGACGAATTCTACCTCTCCTTCCTGGTCGACCGGTCAACTGACAAGGTCACTTTGATGGCTTCGGCCGAAGGCGGTATGGATATCGAGGAAGTTGCGGCCAAGACGCCCGAGAAGATTTTCTTCGAGGCCGTCGACCCCACGATAGGACTGGCCGCTTATCAGGCCCGCAAGGTCGCCTTCAAACTTGGCTTTGGTATTGCCCAGGTCAAGCAAGCTGTGCCGTTGTTTATGAACCTGTACAAGGCTTTTGTCGATGCCGATTGTTCTCTTCTCGAGATCAACCCGCTGGTTCTGACCGGTGACGGCAACCTGCTCTGCCTCGATGCCAAATTGAACTTTGACGACAACGCGCTATTCCGTCACCTGCGTATCCGTGACCTGCGCGACTATGATGAAGAGGACGCCAACGAGATCGAAGCTTCACAATACGACCTCTCCTATATTGCCCTGGATGGTAACATCGGCTGCATGGTCAATGGCGCCGGCCTGGCGATGGCGACAATGGACATAATCAAGCACTACGGTGGTGACCCGGCCAACTTCCTCGACGTGGGTGGCGGTGCCACCATCGAACGCGTCACCGAGGCCTTCAAGCTGATCCTCTCCGACGACAAGGTGAAGGGGATTCTGGTCAACATCTTCGGCGGCATCATGAAGTGCGACGTCATCGCGACCGGAGTCATAGAAGGAGCGAAGCAGCTCGGCGTCAAGGTGCCGCTCGTGGTACGCCTGGAGGGCACCAACGTCGAACTCGGCAAAAAGATGCTCGCCGAATCGGGACTGAACATCGTCAGCGCCGACGGCATGGCGGATGCCGCCGAAAAAATTGTCAAAGCAGTTAAAGGTTAGCGCAAAGAGGGCAGGGGAAGATATCTTTCCTCACAATACTTGCCGCTCACCTCTGAACTGAATCAATAGGAGAGAATACGATGAGTATACTGGTTGACAAAAATACACGCGTTATTACCCAGGGGATCACCGGTGCCACCGGTCTCTTCCACGCCCAGGGTGCCCGTGACTATGGCACCCAGATGGTCGGTGGCGTGACACCCGGCAAGGGTGGTACCAAAATCGACGGCTTCCCGGTCTTCGATACGGTCGAAGATGCCGTCAAGGCAACCGGCGCCAATGCTTCGGTCATCTATGTGCCGCCGATCGGCAGCGCCGACGCAATCATGGAAGCGGTCGATGCCGGTATCGAACTGGTGATCTGCATCACCGAGGGCGTTCCGGTGCTCGACATGGTCAAGGTCAAGAAATACATGGAGGGCAAGAGCTGCCGCCTGGTCGGCCCCAACTGCCCCGGCGTGATCACTCCGGAAGAATGCAAGATCGGCATTATGCCGGGCTACATCCACAAGAAGGGCCCGGTCGGTGTCGTATCACGCTCAGGAACCCTTACTTATGAAGCGGTCTGGCAACTGACCACCCGCAATATCGGTCAGACCACCTGCGTCGGCATCGGTGGCGACCCGGTTAACGGCACCGACCACCTGGATGTCTTAAGAATGTTCGAAGATGATCCAGCGACCGAAGCGGTCATCATGATCGGTGAAATAGGCGGCGACGCCGAAGAGCAGGCGGCCGCGTTTGTTCGCGACCACATGACCAAGCCGGTGGCGGCATTCATTGCTGGAGCCACGGCTCCTTCCGGTAAACGTATGGGGCACGCCGGTGCGATCATTTCCGGCGGCAAAGGCGATGCTGCGAGCAAGAAGGCTTTTCTGCGGGAATGTGGCGTGAGCGTTGCCGACAGCCCTGCCGAAATGGCTGAAGCCCTGTTGAAAATCTGGCAGCCCTGAACTTGTCCTGATATGGATTAAAAAAGGACGGCCTGACGCCGGTCCAGGCTGCTGACAAAGTTCAGCCAGACGTCGCGATAGAGAGGGCAATAGATGGTTCATCTGTTGCCCTTTTTCATTGTACTCCGGAATTTAAAATAAAAGGCAAAGTCGACGGGGTTGCCCGACAGCAACTTCATTTTCTTTGTAGCGAAA
>JAFDBW010000234.1 GCA_019313105.1 Deltaproteobacteria bacterium
TAAAATTACCAACCCCTAGTCCCCAGCCTCAAGCCCCTGCCTCTAAAAACGGCGTCGCGTCTGCAAAAGCCAGAGCACACTGATCAGCAGGAACAATCCCGGGATCAGGTCGCCCATCCGGGAATAAAGCCCGGGGCGTGCGCCCAGTCCAACCTCAGTGACGAGAAATGCCTGTTCAAACAGGCCGGTCTGTTGGAGAACCTTACCGGACGGGGAAATAAACGCGGATATCCCGGTATTGGCGGCACGTGCCAGCCAGACACGGTTTTCCACGGCTCGGAAACGCGCCATCGCCAGGTGCTGCCAGGGTGCTGACGATTCACCGAACCAGGCATCGTTGGTGATGTTGACCAGCAGGTCACTGCCCTGTCGGATGTATTCTCGGGCCAGCTCCGGGAAGATAACTTCGTAACAGACCAGGACACCCAACTGATCTTCTTTGATATGCAAAGGATTGATCGCACCGGGGGAATAATCCCCGATGCCAACCACAAGTTTGTTGACGAAAGGCAGGAAGCCACTCAACGGTACATATTCACCGAACGGGACAAGATGGTTCTTGTCGCTGCGACCGAGCACTTCAGCCGACGGCGACAGCAGGAACGCACTGTTCAGGTAACGCAGTCCGGCGACATCTCTTCGATATGCCGGGCTGCCGAACAGCAGGTAAGCGCCTGTTTCAACAGGTAACCCGCTAACCGAATCGGCCAGCTTGCCGCCATCCTGAAAGTAAAATGGCATGGCGGCCTCCGGCCAAACGATCAGGTCCTTCGCCCCTGCCCGCTCGGCCCGCAACGACAGGTCACGATAGGTCTGGACCGTGTTCAACTGGTTCTCTGGTCGCCACTTGAGATCCTGCGGGATATTGCCCTGGACCAGGGCGGTCTGCAAAGTTTCGGTTCGGCTATCCAGGTCCTGCTGCAGACACCATACACCGTAGCCGTAATTCAAGAGCAGCAGGACAACCGCAGTCACCACGGTTTTTAGCGGGACTTCCTGCGGAAGCTTGCGCCGCAATGCTTGGAAGCTCTCGGCAAACGCAGTATTAACCAGAATTAGGAGATAACTGAGACCATAAACGCCGAACAGATCTGCAGATTGGATCACCGGTAGCCATGCCTGCTGGGAATACCCGAGGGTCGCCCAGGGAAAGCCGGTAAGCAGAAATTCGCGTAAGAATTCCATGGCCACCCAGAATACCGGCAAGGTCATGGCAAGGGGATAATTTCTGAATTCCCTGAGCCGGCAGGCAGCCCAGGTCGACGCCCCCCAGTAGAGTGCCAGATAAGCCGCTAGGAGCAGGTACAGAGCAAAAGAAACGGCCATCGGCAGGTGACCGTAGGTGGTCATGACGATGTTCACCCAGTACAGGGTCGCGGCAAAAAAAACCAGTCCGGCGATAAAACCGCTTTTAAAGGGGCGGCGTTGCATTACCAGGACAAGTGGGATCAGGCCACACCATGCGAGCAGGGTAAAATCCGGCGACGGGAAAGAGCACGCAAGAAGAAGCCCGGACAAAGCACTGACACAGGTTAATCTGTCAGGCAGAAAACGTCTCATCTACTCGCCGGCATCCGGATCTGACTGGACATCACGCCAGACGCGGACGACGCCGATCTTGCGCTCGTCGGACTCTTCAACAAGCATGATCAGACCGTTGTCACGAACTCTCTCTCCAGCCTTCGGTACATGTCCCAACAAGTGGAAGATGTACCCCCCGACTGTATCAAATTTCTCTCGCGGTATTTCGATCTCGTAATGTTCCTCCAACTCCTCTACGCTTGTCCTGGCGTCTACCAGCAGGGTTCCATCCATCTGGACCTGTACCCTTGGGACTTCGCGGTCATATTCATCCTGAATATCTCCAATGATCTCCTCGATCAGGTCTTCGATCGTAATCAGGCCCGACGTACCGCCATACTCATCTACGGCAATCGCCATATGCACACGCCGGGTCCGAAAATCCATCAACAAATCCTCGATACGCTTGGTTTCAGGAATAAAGTAAGGTGGACGCATCACGTCGATCAGCGACAGGGTTTCGTCTCTGGCACCCCAGTTGCGTAACAGGTCCTTCGCATAAACAACGCCGACAATCCTGTCCATCGACCCCTCATAAAGTGGCACCCGTGAATGCCCCGAACGAATGATCAAGGCAAGGAAGTCACTGAGGTTCGAATCGGCGGGGCAGCAGATCATATCGGTCCGTGGCACCATCACCTCGCGGACGATGGTGTCCCCGAATTCGAAAATTGACTGCAACATATCCCCTTCGGATTCGTTGAGGATGCCTTCTTCTTCCGAACTGTTAATGGCGTCCTGGAGTTCTTTCTCCGTCAAAGCCCGTGAACGGCCTTTGAACTTGCGCATCAGCGATTCAAACCATGAACTGCGGCTTGATGTATTGTCGTCTTCCAACGAAACAACTCCCTTCAAAATTATAGAGTTCGGAGGCTGGAGATTGGGAGCTGGCAAGCAAACCAATCTCAAACCCCAGAATTTAATTTTCTACATCAGATGGTTCTGACCGGGGCAGCCTCCGCCTA
>JAFDBW010000235.1 GCA_019313105.1 Deltaproteobacteria bacterium
CACGTTTCTTCAGCAGGATAACGACTTATGCCTTTTCCTTGAGGATGCGCAACATGCGCCGCAGTGGCTCCGCTGCTCCCCAGAGCAACTGGTCGCCACAGGTAAACGCCGAAACATACTGAGGCCCCATCTTCATCTTGCGAACCCGGCCGACCGGGATCGAGAGCGTTCCGGAGACAGCTGTCGGGGTCAACCCTGCCAGCGAATCGCTCTTGTTATTCGGGATCAGCTTCACCCACTCGTTGTCTTTGTCAATCAGAGCCTCGATCTCCGCAATCGGCAGATCCTTGTTGAGGCGTATCGTCAGAGCCTGGCTGTGGCAACGCATGGCGCCAACCCGAACGCAGATACCATCTATCGGAATCGGTTGCTTATTGCCGAGGATCTTGTTGGTTTCGGCATAACCTTTCCACTCTTCACGGCTCTGGCCGTCTTCAACCTCGCGGTCAATCCAGGGGAGCAGGCTGCCGGCGAGCGGGTAACCGAATTCACTGGTCGGCAGCTGGTCGCCCCGCAGCATCTCGGTGACTTTTTGATCAATGTCGAGAATTGCGGAACCCGGATCATTCAAAAACTCTGCAACAGAACCTTCCAGAACGCCCATCTGGCTCAACAGTTCACGCATATTTGGTGCGCCGGCACCAGAAGCCGCCTGGTAGGTCATGGAAGAAATCCACTCAACCAGCCCGGCCCGGAACAGACCACCCATTGCCATCAACATCAGGCTGACTGTACAGTTACCGCCGATGAAATCCTTGATCCCACGGGCCAAGGCATCATTGATCACGTCACGATTCACGGGGTCAAGGATGATAACCGCATCATCATCCATACGCAGGGAACTGGCGGCGTCAATCCAGTAACCGTTCCAGCCGGTCTCACGCAGTTGCGGATGCACGGCCTTGGTGTAATCACCCCCTTGACAGGTGATGATCACATCGAGCTTGCTGAGTTCTCCAATGTCATCGGCATTCTTGAGAGTGCCTGCGCCCATTGGGGCGCTCTGCCCAGCCTGGGAGGTTGAGAAAAAGACAGTTTCCAGACCGGCCAGGTCATTCTCCTCCAGCATGCGCTGCATAAGGACCGAACCGACCATTCCGCGCCAACCGACGATACCGACTTTCATTGTCATGTTCCTTTTTTATGTACGGTTATATATCGCCCCATGAAGGAGCGATCGGGTCTCTACAAGTTTGCGATAATCGCGTCGCCCATTGCGACAGTATTGACTTTTTTCTCGCCGTCCCGGCCCTGGAAGATGTCGCCGGTGCGATAGCCCTGGTTAAGAGTTTTTTCCACGGCTGCGTCGATGGCATCAGCCGCCTCGATCATGCCGAAAGAGTAGCGCAGCATCATCGATGCGGACAAAATCTGGGCAATCGGGTTGGCGATCCCCTGTCCTGCGATGTCCGGAGCGCTGCCTCCGGAAGGCTCATACATGCCGAATGAACCTTCGGCCAGGGAAGCTGATGGCAGCATGCCCAGGGAGCCGGTCAACATGGCCGCTTCATCAGAGATAATATCGCCGAACATGTTACCACACAGCATGACATCAAACTGTTTTGGCCAACGGACCAGTTGCATGGCTGCATTATCAACGTACATGTGGGACAGCTTAACATCGGGATACTCCCTGGCAACACGTTCGACGACTTCACGCCAGAGTATCGATGTGGAAAGAACGTTGGCCTTGTCTATGGAACAGACCTTATTGTCACGCTTGCGGGCAGCCTGGAAAGCAACATGGCTGATTCGCTCCACTTCCGCGTCGGAGTACTTCATGGTATCAAAACCCGTTCGATCAGCACCTTCACCTTCTATGCCCTTCGGTTGGGCAAAATATATCCCGCCGGTCAGTTCACGTACGACAAGAAGATTGAAGCCTCCCTCGATGACTTCTTCCTTAAGGCTTGAAGCACCGGTCAATGCAGGGAAAATAATAGCCGGGCGCAGATTGCAGAACAAACCGAAGATCTTGCGCAGTGGCAGAAGCGCGCCACGTTCCGGCTGCTCGTTCGGCGGCAAGCTCTCCCATTTTGGGCCACCCACCGAGCCGAACAGGATTGCGTCCGCAACCTTGCATGTTTCGACGGTTTTTTCCGGTAATGCCTTGCCATCTTGATCGATCGCAATGCCGCCGACATTGGCAAAGTTGCAATTGAAGGTTACACCGTACTTGTCCTGTACTGCGTCCAACACCTTCAGAGCTTCCGCCATAACCTCCGGTCCGATACCATCTCCGGGCAGCACGGCCACCGTGTAGGATTTACTCATCTTTGATTCTCCTTTATTACCTGCATATCAGGGCGTTCAATTAATATTGAGGATAAAACCGGATGCCACTATAAGAAGGGAGTAACTCTTTGTCAAATCCTTTAAAAGCTTGCTCAAAAGCTCATTTAAAACTTACTTCCTTACAGGAGTGAGGCAACTATTGACATCACGAAAATATCGAGCCCCGTGTTACATGACCCACTGTTTTATGAATCTTAGGCGACAGGTCATGAGTCAAATCATGAGCCTATAAACATATAATTTATTTTATTTACTTTTGAAATATGTATAACTCTTTTGCCGGCTGGCTCAGAGTGACCCATTAAGGGGTTCATAAGCTTCCGGCTGAACTCCTTAAGGCACAAGAACAGTCGCTCACCAGCAAAAAAAACGGGAGGGGTATCACTACCCTCTCCCGCCTCATATCGGAACAAACGATTTTGGGCCCCCGTCTATAATCCGAGATAGGCCGTCTTTACCTGCTCATTGTCCAGAAGTTTCTCAGCAGTATCTGTAATTGTAATTCGACCGTTTTCCATAACATACCCACGATGAGCGAGCTTCAGGGCCTGGTTGGCATTCTGCTCGACCAGGAAAATAGTAGTATTGTTATCGTTGTTGATCTTGCCGATAATATCGAAAATCTGCTTAATGATGATCGGGGCCAAACCGAGAGAGGGTTCGTCGAGCAGCAGCAAACGGGGGCGTGCCATCAAGGCACGAGAGATTGCCAACATCTGCTGTTCACCACCAGAGAGAGTTCCTCCCATCTGGCCTCGGCGTTGGGCAAGGATCGGGAAAAGGTCCATGACCATGTGAATGTCCTGCTTAACCAGCATCTTATTGGTGCGCAGGTAGGCTCCCATTTCCAGGTTTTCCATGACCGACATATTCGGGAATATCCTGCGACCTTCCGGGACCTGGATAATCCCCATCTGAACGATCTTGTCACCGGACAAGCCATGTACTGGTTTCCCCTGGAACAAAATCTCACCGGACCTGGGAGGGACAATCCCGCATAGAGACATTAATGTCGTCGTTTTACCGGCGCCGTTTGCACCAATCAAGGTAACAATCTCACCTTCTTCAACTTCTAGAGAAACCCCTTTTAGTGCCTGGATATTGCCGTAATAGGTATTGATATTATCAACTTTAAGCATCGTCGCCCCCCTCGCCGAGGTAGGCCTCTATGACTTTTGGATTACTGCGAATTTCCTGTGGGGAGCCATGTGCGATTTTCTTGCCGTACTCCATAACGTAGATGCGTTCCGAGATATTCATCACCAGTTTCATGTCGTGCTCTATCAGCAAGATAGAAATATTTTCTGTATCCTTGATACGCACGATCAGCTCATCAAGGTCCTTCGTCTCCTGCGGGTTCATTCCTGCAGCAGGTTCATCAAGAAGCAGCAGGAAGGGGTCCGTTGCCATCGCACGAGCGATTTCGAGGCGACGTTGTGCTCCGTAAGGAAGATTCTTGGCAAATTCATCTGCAAAATGAACCAAGCCAACTTTTTCAAGGAGCTCATAGCTCCTCTCAATTGTCTCTCGTTCCTGGCGGTTGGTGTTCTTGCCGCGCAATATGGCACCCAGGATATTGGTCGTCGTGCGACAGTGCCGCCCGATCATGACATTCTCAAGGACGGTCATGTTTTGGAACAGGCGAATATTCTGAAAAGTCCTGGCCAACCCCATGGCTGTCACGCGATTTGGCTTAAAACCATTGATCTTATAGGTTTTTTGTTCAGGTGGGTGCACCAGGATTTCCCCCCGGGTCGGCTTGTAAATTCCGGTCACACAGTTGAAGAACGTTGTCTTCCCTGCTCCATTCGGGCCAATCAGGGCCACGATTTCCCCGGTACACACCTCAAGAGTGATACTGTCAACGGCTCGCAAGCCGCCGAAATCCATGGTCAGTTCCCGGACTTCCAGCAGTTTTTGCGTATTCTCAGCCATTCGCTTCCTCCGCATGGACCTTCTTACTGTGTGTATAGGTCTTTCTTACGTTTGAAACCAGTCCCTGCGGACGGAACAACATCATCAGAACCATGACTGCGCCGAAGACCAGCATCCGGTAATCTTCAAAAGCACGCAAATATTCAGGCAACAGGTTCAGCACCAAAGCTGCAATAACAACCCCGACAATAGACCCCATACCACCAAGAACAACCATCGACAGGACAATGGCTGAAAGCATAAAGTCAAAACTGGCCGGATTGATGTAAGTCGTTTGCGAGGCAAAGATCACCCCAACCAAACCGGCCCAGAAAGCGCCTAAAGCATAGGCCCCCAATTTGGTCCTTGCCATATCAACACCCATGGCAACACAGGCAATCTCATCTTCACGCAAGGCCATCCAGGCTCTGCCTATACGTGAATCCTTGAGCCGGTTTGTTACAAAAATTGTAAAGACCACCATGACCAGCATCAGGTAATAGGTAAATGTCGTGGCAGCGCTTATATCCATCTCCATACCAAAGAAACCAGGGCGGGCGATTTTTTCAATTCCACGGGCGCCATTGAAAACTCCCTCCCAGTTTTCGTACACAATTTTGGCAATAGAGCCAAAACCCAGCGTCACGATAGCCAAGTAGTCGCCACGCAGGCGCAGGATCGGAAAACCGAGCAGAACCCCGACCAGGGCACCGGTCAGACCACCGATCGGCAAGCAAATCCAGAAGTCGAGGCCAAAACGGGTGTTAAGGATCGCATAAGTGTATGCCCCGACTCCGAAGAAGGCGACATAACCGAGATCAAGCAAACCAGCCAGGCCAACAGTGATATTGAGTCCCAAACCGAGAACAACGTAAATCAGGGCAAAGACCCAGATTGTTACCTGGTACATCTCGGAGACCCAGGGCATCAACAGGGCTAAAGCCACAACAAGACCAAGTAATGGACGATAGAGTTTCGGGTCCTCCAATAGTCGTTCCCCAAGGCTTGGCTTTTTGTCAGAATCCGAACTCTCCTGCTCTTTCTGGCTGGCACCTCTCGCTCTGCGTTCCATGGCCCAGCGCCAAACTGCCGACAAAATGAAAGCGCCAATTGCAACCCAAAGCATATTCATCCAGCGCCATTCAACAGTATTTTTGAGAGTGTTAACCTTGACAACCATCAACGGAAAGGTCAGAAAGACGAACCAGATGGCGGCAATCAAGCAACTTTTTAAATATGAGATCATCGCCATTACACCTTCTGTTTAACAGCCTTGCCGAGCAACCCGGAAGGACGAAGTATAAGGATCAGCACTAACACGCCGAAAGCGAACACATCTTCATAGGCACTCGAGATGTAGCCAGCAGCCATAGCTTCAGCCAGACCAAGGACAAGCCCGCCAAGTGCAGCTCCGGGAATATTTCCAATGCCACCAAGGACTGCCGCGGTGAAGGCCTTGACACCCGCCATAAAGCCGATGAAGTAGTTGATCTGACCGATATAAGAGCCAACCAGAACCCCGGCGATGGCAGCCAGCACCGAGCCTATGATAAAGGTCACCGATATAACGCGGTCGACATTGATCCCGGTGAGACGTGCCATGACCATATCCTGCTGGGTGGCACGCATGGCCTTACCGATACGCGTATATTTGATGAGCAAGGTCAAACCAATCATGGTGATTGCGCTGGTAATCAGGATGATCAATTCAGCAGAACCCATGATATGGGCGATCGGCTCCATAAATTCAAATTCGGGGACCAACTCCGGGAAAGGTAGGAAGTCGGCCGTTTGTGCCAGCAGCACATAATTTTGCAGGAACAGAGACATACCAATTGCGCTGATCAGGGGCGAAAGTCGCGGAGCGCCGCGCAAAGGGCGGTAGGCTATTTTTTCTAGAGTGTAACCGTAAGCAGCTGAATAAATAATCGCGATCAACGCGGCCAGGATCAGGATCGAGACACCCGAGAAGCCATAGATCGTCAAGACTCCGGACACAACCAGTGCCACGAAAGCACCGATCATGTAAATTTCACCATGGGCGAAATTTATCAGCTGAATGATGCCGTACACCATCGTGTAACCAAGAGCGATCAGGGCATAGATGCTGCCCCTGGTCAGTCCACTCAGGAATAATTCAAGAAAATAATCCATTGTGTGTTCCAGAACTCTCTAAGTTAAATTAAACCGGGCAACCGATCCGCAACATTGGATGTTGCTTCTCACACAAGCCAAAAGGGCTTCATGAGAGCTTGAACCTTACTTTTACAAAAAATGCGGGGGACAGGCAAGCCTGTCCCCCGTTTATGATTTTTCGTGCCTAGCCGGTTACTTCAGCTCGACAAATTTACCATCTTGTACCTGGAAGACAGAGAAGCCAACGCCTTCGGCGTCACCTTTTGCATCAAATTTTATCTTGCCGACCGCCGTGTCAACATAAGAGCCGCGCAAAGCTTTTTCCAGGCCGGCAGAATCGGTACCACCGGATTCTTTGATAGCATTCAGGATTGTCTGCATGGCGGCATAACCCTGGTCAAAGAAAGTGCCAGGCTCTTTGCCGAATTTGGCAACGTAGTCGTCCTTGGCTTTCTTGTTTCCAGCAAGAGCAGACACGTCCATCGGACCGGTTGCATAAACGCCTTCAGCGTCGTCGCCAGCGATCTCCAGGAAACCGTCACCTTTAACACCGTCGGGACCGATAAAAGGAACGTTGACACGCTTCTTCTTCATCTGGCCGACCAGTTTGGACGCTTCCGGATGGTAGCCGCCAAAGATCACAGCGTCAGCACCTTCCCTACGGATTTTCTGCACGACCGCAGAGTAATCCATGGCACCCGGGGTGACACCTTCAAAGAGCACGACTTTGGCTTTTCCACCAGCTTCAATGGCAGCCTGGGAGAAATCAGCAAAACCTTTACCGTAATCACCTTTGTCATGCAGGATGGCGATTTTCTTGGCGCCAAGCTTGTCAGTCGCGAAGCTGGCAGCAAGCTTACCCTGGTCATCATCAGGAGCGATGGTGCGGTAGAAGTTCGGGTAGTCACCGCTCTGGGTCAGAGGAGGATTGGTCGCGGAAGGAGAAATTGCAATAATATTTGATTCCTTATAGATACCGAGGGCCGCCTTGGTGGCACCGGAGCAAACGTGACCGATAACGATATCAACACCTTCGGAGACCAGTTTGGTCGCAGCACTGGTTGCGATTTCCGGTTTACACTGATCATCCATCGGCACAACTTCTATCTGCTTGCCAAGAACACCGCCTGCAGCATTAACCTGTTCAGCAAGCATCATCGCAGCATCTTTAGTCGGCAGACCATAAGGTGCAAGGTCACCGGTATGAGGGCCAGCGACACCAATCTTGATTGTATCTGCAGCGAAACCAACTGCCGGAACAATCATGCTCAACAGAGCAATAACAACAAAACTCTTCATAACTGACTTACGCATACTGCCTCCTTTTTTTGTGAGATCAAGATCTAACTTTAAGGCTGAAAGAACAGACTCCCGTTATAAAAGAAATGCTCTTGTTACGTCAAGGTATAAACGATTTTGAACAGTTAAGAAAGAAAAAGACCGTTCACCGGTTATCCGGATGGTCTGCGCCAGAGTGATTATCAGAACAAGAAGGTGGTGCCTGCGCCGGCAGGTCAAAAATAATCCTGACGGTTATAGAGGCGCAAGTCACGCTCGCTGAGCAGTTCGGAATGCAGACAGCCAAGCCTTTGACAAATTCCGATACATTGTGAGAAGTGGGCTTTCTTTGACGTAAAGAGAGCGACCAGGTGAGCTCCGCAGGGGCAGACATTATAAACAGGGAAGGTTTCCGAGCAGGTCGGACAACAGATATCAACGACCTCTCCCAGTTTCTTCTCGAAGTCGATAAAGGTACGTTCCCTGTCGCCGATGAGCGGGCTGATAACCAAAAGCCCTTCACTGGTTTTGCTTTTCAGCTTGAGTGTGAGTCCAGGGTGTCCCTGAAATATTGCTTTATCAGTCAGAATCGAATGCCCATTGGGACAGTAGCACTCCGTAACCACTTCCTGTTTGTTCAGGTCCTGCTCGGAAATGACCTCCCGTTTTTGCGTCTGGTGCCCGCCTAGCAATAACCAGTTTATCGGCATATTCTGTCCCCTGAATTGAAAAATAAGGTTGAATATAACATTTTCCGAGTTGAAGCGCACACCAAATTGAACGTTGATCTGCGGTCCATGAAACGCCCTGTTTATCAAACTATTTATTCGAGAACGACGAGCAAGTCTCCCTGGCCGACCGGGTCGCCTTCTGCAAAACGTATCTCGGCTATGACGCCGTCAACTTTCGTTTTGACGTTGGTTTCCATCTTCATCGCTTCTGTTGTCAGCAAGGTGTCACCGGCAGAGACCTTTTCTCCGACGCTTGCAAACAGCTTGAAGACCTTGCCCGGCATCGGGGCACCGACATGCTTGATATTTGCAGGGTCGGCCTTTTCATGGCTGGCGTCATCAGCCTCCACCGACAAATCCTTGACTGTGACCAGGCGCGGTTCACCGTTCAACTCGAAGTAAATATTACGGGTCCCATCATCATGCACGCGCCCCACCGCATTCAGCTTGATAATCAGGGTCTTGCCCGCTTCGATATCTATACTGACTTCATCGCCAACATCAAGCCCGTAGAAGAAAACCGGGGTCGGCAGGAAGGATGTGTCGCTGTATTCCTGTCGAAAACGGTCGTACTCCTCGAATACGCCAGGGTAAAGCACTGCTGAAAGGACGTCACGTTCACTCACGTTATGCCCAAGCTTGACCTGCAGCTCTTCTTTCTTGGCATCAAAATCGACCGGTTCCAAAAGCTCACCAGGTCGACAGGTCAGCGGCTGCTCGCCCTTGAGGATAATTTTTTGCAGTTCAGGCGGGAAGCCACCGACCGGCTGGCCGATCATGCCTTTGAAAAAATCGACCACGCCCTGCGGAAAGGCGAGATCTTCGCCTCGCTCAAAGACATCTTCCGGCTCAAGGTTGTTCTGTACCATGAACATGGCCATGTCACCGACGATTTTCGATGACGGTGTCACCTTGATCACATCACCGAACATGTCGTTGACCTTGCGATACATCTCCTTGCACTCCTCCCAGCGATGCCCAAGCCCCAAACCTTCAACTTGCGGCTTGTAGTTGGAATATTGGCCGCCCGGGATTTCGTGATAGTAGACCTGGGCTGTCCCGCTGCGGAGCTCAGATTCGAAGGGTGCGTAGTAGGTTCTCACCGTTTCCCAGTAGTTGGCCAACTTCTGCATGCCGTCCTGATCAAGCTGCGGGTCCCAGATAGATCCTTCGAGAGTTGCAAGGAGCGCGTTCATATTCGGCTGGGCGGTCAACCCGGAAACCGAAGATAGCGCGACATCGACGATATCGACTCCGGCACGGGCGGCCATCATCAACATGGATCCGCCGTTGCTTGATGTGTCGTGGGTGTGCAGGTGAATCGGAATACCGATCTCGTCCTTGAGTGCCTTGATCAGTTTCTCGGCAGCAAACGGCTTGAGCAGACCAGCCATATCCTTGATCGCCAGGATATGGGCGCCCATATTTTCGAGTTCCTTGGCCAAGTCGACATAGTACTGCAGGGGATACTTGTCGCGCTTCGGGTCGAGGATGTCACCGGTGTAGCACATTGCGGCTTCGCAAATCGAGTTGGTGCGCTCGTTGACTGCTTCCATGGCCACCTGCATTCCCTTGGTCCAGTTCAGCGAGTCGAAGATCCGGAAGACGTCGATGCCCGATTCTGCCGCCTTCACCGTAAATTCCTGGACGACATTATCCGCATAATTACTGTAGCCAACGGCATTGGAGCCGCGCAACAGCATCTGAAAAAGGATATTCGGCACCTTCTTGCGCAAACGCTCAAGCCGATCCCATGGGTCCTCGGTGAGGAAACGCATGGAGACGTCGTAGGTTGCACCACCCCACATTTCGAGAGAGAAGAGACCGCCACCGAGGTGCGCAGTCGCCTCGGCGATGCGGTCAAGGTCGTAAGTCCGGAAGCGGGTCGCCATCAGTGACTGGTGGGCATCACGCCAGGTCGTGTCGGTGATCAGCAATTGCCTGTTCTTGCGAGTCCAGTCGGCAAGCCCTTTCGGCCCCTTGTCCAGGAGGATGTCACGTGTACCGCGCGGATGCTGCTTGCCATAGGGGATCTCCGGGATTGCCGGCTCGCGCAGATCGCGGAAATTAAGCCGCTTCTCCGGTTTGATGCCAGGATAGCCGTTGACCGTCGTATGACCGATCAGGCTGAGGATCTTGTTGGCGCGATCCTTTTTGACCGGCAGCTTGAAGACCTCCGGGTGCTCATCGAGGAAGGAGGTGTCGCACCGGCCTTCGAGAAAAGTCGGGTGCGTAATCACCTTTTCGAGAAAACCGATATTGGTCTTGACGCCGCGAATCCGGAACTCCTGCAGAGCACGATGCATGGTCCGCGAAGCATCAGCGAAGGTCAGTCCCCAGGTCGAAATTTTCACCAGAAGTGAATCATAATGCGGGGTGATGATTGCGCCGGCATAACCGGCCGCAGCATCAAGGCGCACTCCAAAACCGGCTGCTGTGCGGTAGGCTTTGATGGTGCCAAAATCAGGGGCGAAATTATTTGTCGGATCTTCCGTGGTAATCCGGCTCTGAATTGCGTAACCACGCAATTCGATATCCTTCTGGCTTTTGATACCGATCTCGGGGTCATCAAGCCTGTGGCCCTGGGCGATACGAATCTGCGCCTGTACCAGGTTGCGCATGGTCACCAGTTCAGTCACGGTGTGTTCCACCTGGATCCGAGGGTTCACTTCGATAAAATAAAATTGACCTTGTTGATCCATCAGGAACTCAACCGTACCG
>JAFDBW010000236.1 GCA_019313105.1 Deltaproteobacteria bacterium
TGCGATCATAACAGTGCCGGCAATGCAGATCGCAACGATGAGTGATATGCCATTGCAGGGTGAATACTTCAGCCGTGGTGAAGGTTCCGGCTGCTGCCGCAGGTTGGGGCCCTGATGTTTCGCGGCTAAGCTTCGAAGGTGGTGACAGCAACAGGCCTTTGCGAATCGCGCTGTCGACGGCTCCATCGAGGATGCCTACGGGTTGGTTGTCGTTTGCCGCGACATCGACCGGGTCAAGCTGTTCAACAACAACTTTAAGGGCCAGCAAGTCCGTTGGTGAAGCTGCGGCTTGCCGCTGTGTCCCGTTAGGGTTTTGCCAGAATATCAGGATTTGGGAGGCCGGCTCCGGTTTGACGTCTGAGTTGTCCAGCAGGGCCAGTAATGGCTGCCAGCTCACCTCTACCGACAACAGTGTAGGGTTGACGACAATCGAATCACCAGTCGCTCTCAGGGGAACTTTTGGGCTTGTACTGGTCAGGTCATGCCTGACCCGTTCCACCCGCGCAAGATCGGGCAGATATGCAGGAACAACAGCTGATTCAGCCAGCCTGACGATCTGTGTGACGAAGCTGTCGGCATCGGACCAGATTGACGAGGATCTCGCCGCACTGGCAATGTCCTCCGGGAGATATGCGCAGGATACCGGAAATATTTTTTCGATCTGTTCTTTCATCGGCCAGCCATAAAAAACGGATTGGCCCTGGCAATGCGCAAGGCCAATCCGATCATACGTGATTCCTGTAAATTTTTCAGTCAGGAAGTTTTGTGGTACTCACGGCACCACTTACTTTTTACCACCTCAGCCACTGCCTCCACTCATTTTTTTTCTGCCTTTTCAGCGGCCTTGGCCTTCTCCTCCATCGCCTTGGCACACTCCTCTTCGGTCATCTTCTCAGTACAGACCTCCTTTTTCAGCGCCGCGGCCTTTTCTCCGCTGCACCCGCTGGTCCCTGAACTGGCTGCTTTGTCGGCACCAACTGTGCCGTCTGTTTTGCCACCTCAGCCACTACCGGCCTGCAGATGCCCGGGAACCATCGCTCCGACGGCGGTGACCAGGGTCGCAATGCCGAGGCTGGCGAGAACCTTCTTCAGCTCCTTACCATCCATTGCATTCTCCTTTTTGACAGGGCAGAAGACAGATGTCCGTCGGTCCGACAAACATCGTCTTCTGCATTTAAAGTAATGACTTCTAATCTATCCGGAAAATGATGGTTGTCAAGAGAGGCACAATAGAAAAGGCCCCGCCGGTTTACGGCGGGGCCTTGATTGTAGCAGATACAACGGACGAAAATTATTCGCAGAGATCGAACTTGAAGTCCCAGTTCTTGATGCGCATGGTGCCGTTCTCAACCATGTTCAACTGCATCTTGAAAGCGCGATCGAAGAGCTGAGGCTCGTGACCGACGCCACGTGCAATACAGTCCTTGGTCGCCATCTCCAGGTAATCCGTGAGAATCGGCTTGTACTCGGGATGTGCACACTTCTCGATGATCAGTTTGGCGCGATCCTTTGGTGCCACGCCGCGCAGGTCAGCCAGGCCCTGCTCGGTGACCAGCACGTCGAGGTCGTGTTCAGTGTGGTCGATATGCGGGGCCTTCGGTACGACGCAGGTGATGCCGAGCGGATCGGTCTTGCTGGGACGGGTTGAAGGCGAGTGCATGATTTTCAGGAAGCCGTTGCGCAGGTAGTCACCGGAACCGCCAAGGCCGTTGATCATCCGGGTGCCGCCGACCAGCGTGGAGTTGGCGTGGGCGTAGATGTCAAATTCGACCGGGGTGTTCATAGCGATGACGCCGAGACGACGGATCGGCTCAGGGGCGTTGGCGATCGACAGGGGGCGCATGATGACTTTGTCTGCGTACTTGTCCCAGTTGTCGAAGAAACGTGGAAAGCCCGGGGTTTCAGAGAGCGACAGAGAACAGGCCGAAGCGAAATTCAGGTTGCCGCCGTCAATGAAGTCGAGCATGGTGTCCTGAAGAACCTCAGTGTAAACCGACAGGTTCGAGAAAGGGCCCTTGGCGAGACCGCCGACCACTGCGTTGGCGATGGAGCCGACGCCGGACTGCAGGGGCAGCAGGTTTTCGGGCAGACGACCACGCTTCACTTCGTGACCGAAAAACTCCATAATGTGTCCGGCGATCGCTTCGGAGGTATCGTCCATGTCGGCAAAGGCGCGGCCCTTGTCGCGATGCTTGGACTCGACCACGGCAACAACTTTTTCGGTGTCGCAGGGGACGTATGGGGTACCGATGCGGTCGCTGGCCGAGGTGATCAGGAAAGGTGCGCGGTGCGGCGGCTTCTGCTGCATGTGAATGTCGTGCATCCCTTCGAAGGAAGGCTGGCCGGTGTTGACTTCGAGGATGATCTTGTCGCACAGGCCGATCGCTTCGGCGACGATGCCGCAGGAGCTGGTCAGCGCCAGGCCGCCGTCTTCATTGACCGCAGAAACTTCGAAGATACCGACATCATAACGGCCGTTCTCGGTGTAGAAGCCGTAGCTGATATCCTGGGCGAAGTGGCCGAGGTGCTTGTCGCCCATCCGGATGCGGCCGGCGTTGATGCTGGCTGCGATGTTCTTGCCGGTCTGGTAGGGCCAGCGGCGGTCGATCATATCCAGGGTCGCCCAGCGGTCTTCGGTCTCTGCGCCGACGGAAGCGCCGATGAAAAGGTTGAATTTCCATTGACCCTGCAGGTTGTTGGCTTCGACATGGTCGGCCAGGGCGATGGGTACCGCTTTCGGATAACCGGCCGGTGTAAAACCGGACCAGACCAGGTTCTGCCCCGGCTTGAAGAACTGAATGGTGTCTTCAGGCTTACAAACCTTGCTGAGCAGTGACTTGCGACGAACGCGACTTTCCAGTGTGCCGTAATCGGACATCTCTCTCCTCCAATGATGAATTTTATTCGGAACATTTCCGAATCTAGAATCGATTGTCGGGGAAAGGATTAAACTAAAACAGTGTCCTTAAATCCCGACGATGACTGTGCCTGATAAAGCCTAAAGCTGCAAGGACCGTCATTGAACCGGGTTGAGGCAAGGTGACCGGTCCACTAGAACACTGACGATCCCATATGTGGATTTCAGGTATCCATTTATTAAAAATAGAACATTTTTATAGTATGGGGGTTCTTGCAAGTCAAGGGAAAATATACTGTATACTGTATGTGTCTTTGCCCGGGGGACAGCAGATTTGTAGACAAAAAGGCCCGTCTTCGCAGACGGGCCTTTTGATCAGGTTCTGTCAGCAAAAGTCACTGGTTCTCTGCAATGAATTCTTGGGCGTCGGCAATGTGTTCGCTGCCTGTATAGTCCTCAAATAGCGTGTTGAATGCGGTGATCGACTTTTCGTTTTCGCCGATGAAAGAATAGGCCTGGCCGAGCACGTAATATGCTTTGTCGAGCTGGTAGAAATTGGGGTACTTCTCCAGTAGTCCTTCGATGCGATTGATAGAAGCTGAATAATACCCTGTACGCAGGTAATAATTCGCGACAATAAGGTCCCTTGTCGCAAGCATGTTGAGACAGCGATCGATATATATCTGGACTTCCCCGATACGGCGATCCTCGGGATAGCGCTCTTTGAGGGTCCGAAAAGCATTCAGGGCATAAGTGGTCGAGGTTTGATCCTGGTCAGGTGCCAACATCTGGTAAGTGTATGCGAGCCCGACCTGATAAAGAACGTCCGGAACGCGGGGGTGGTTGGGATGATTCTGCAGGAAAGCCTCGTAAGCGACGGTCGCCTCAATATACTCTTCGTCGAGGAAATAGGCTTCGGCAATTTTCAACTCAGCCAGCGTGTTCAGTTCCGGAGAATAGTAACTGTCGCGAACCTTTTCCCAGGAGGCGATGGCATCCTTGTAGAGCCCTTTTTCATAAAACTCTTCCCCTTCCTGAAAGTAAAAAGCAGCATTTTTCTCCACCGGAACAACTTTCGACGAGCAGGCAGGAATGAGAAAAAGTGCCAGGACAAGAAGAGGGATGATGGTTTTGTGCATTCTGACTAACCCCGATGATGAGATTGATTAACTCGCAGGCTGCTTGATCCTGAGGCCTTAGATAACGGCATCGCAGGCAGTTTGTCAATTGTTTCTTCAATCAGTGCCACGGTTTTCAGCTGGCCTCCGCTGTCATCGCCTTGCGCAATTTCTGCAGGGCGTTCTGTTCGATCTGACGGATGCGCTCACGACTGACACCGTATTGCTCGGCAATGTCCTGCAAGGTGGAGGGGGGATCAGCGAGTATCCGTTGCTTGATGATGTTGCGCTCACGCGGATTCAGAATTGACAGGGCAGCTTGCGTCCTCTCTGTATTCAGTCTGCGTTCTTCGTTCACCAGTAAAAGAGTCTCCTGGTTGTCGGCTTTGTCGGGCAGGGTGTGGAGCAAGGTATAACCTTCGCCTTCGGTCAACTCGACATCAAGCGAGGCATCGCGGCGACCCATGCGTTGACTCATCTCGACAACGATCTCTTGATTAACATCAAGTTCCCGGGCGATATCTTCAATATCCTCCGATCCGGTCTGATTGAGCAGGGCATTACGGGTCTGGGCAAGTTTGAAGAAAAGTTTTTTCTGCATCTGGGTTGTGCCGATTTTGACCAGAGACCAGCTGCGCATAATGTAGTTCTGAATGTAGGCACGAATCCACCAGACGGCATAGGTAATCAGGCGCGTACCGCGAGACGGGTCGAATTTCTTGACCGCCATCATCAGTCCGACATTGCCCTCCTGAACGAGATCCAGCA
>JAFDBW010000237.1 GCA_019313105.1 Deltaproteobacteria bacterium
ATACATTCGACTAGATGCTGTCTTTTCTATAGCTTGTCAACCCAATGTAAAAAGTTAAGTATCATATTTTAGTATGTCAGCTAATAAAAGAAAAATCGCCTCGGTATAGAGGTCGAGTTCTTTCCGGTCGATTGGCCTTGACAGATAAAAATCCAGCTCTGCCTACTCAAGATTTTGATTTACAATTTGTCGAAACGTGCAATCATATGGGCTCAGAAGCTACCAAAAGAACTGCTTATGGAGACAAACAAGACATCATGGACGTAAACCAGATCGAAACGGATGATACCCTTTACATCAGAGAGATAACGATTGATGACTTTGCCGAGGTTTTCCACCTTGGCGAGCAGTTGTTTACCTCCGATTATTCCCCCAGCATGTACCGTACCTGGGATGAGTACGAGATCACCACGCTGTACAACTCCGACAGCGAGCTCTGTCTGGTGGCAGAGCTTGACGACGAAATCGTCGGCTTTGCCCTTGGAACCACCGTCGAGAAGACCAATTCCGCATGGAAATACGGCTACCTGGTCTGGATCGGTGTGCGCCCCGGGTTGCAGAAAAAGGGCGTCGGTGACGGCCTGTTCAACGAAATCAAAAAACGCATGATGGAACAGGGCGTGCGCATGGTCATTATCGACACCGACGCGGACAACGAAGCCGGAATCCGTTTTTTTGAAAAGCACGGTTTCGGCAATGTCCAGAAGCATGTCTACATGACTCTCAACCTGGCCAAAAAGACCAGGAGAAGGGCTCCTCGCAAATCATGAATCAGGTTCTGCTGGAAAAAGTCTGGGATGTCATCGGCAGCGAACGTGTTCGCCAGACCTTGATCGAGATGGTTGATATCTACTCTCCCTCGGGGAAAGAAGAGGACA
Source organism: Deltaproteobacteria bacterium (assembly GCA_019313105.1). Lineage (GTDB taxonomy): Bacteria > Desulfobacterota > Desulfuromonadia > Desulfuromonadales > BM103 > JAFDBW01. The sequence goes on from JAFDBW010000237.1 coordinate 879, forward strand.
TCCAGCTCTACATCCAGGGCCGGCTCGAAGCTGCTGGTCTCGCTGTAACCAGGCAGGTTGTCGAGGATGAACGTTACAACCTGTTTGCCACCATGGGGAAGGGTGTCCAGAGGCTGATCATGGTCGGGCACGTCGATACGGTGCCGGCCTGGAACCTGGAAGAATATGGGGCCGAAGAGGAGTGGGGGGTCTTACGTGGCCTCGGCGCCGCAGACATGAAGGGCGGCTGTACGGCGATGTTGGAGGCCTGGCTGGCACTGGCGACACTACCAGAAGACCAGTGCCCTCCCGTCGGACTGCTGTTCGTCGTCGGCGAAGAGGAAAATGGAGACGGTAGTGCCAAGTTCCTTGAAGATAACCAGCCGCCTTGGGTGGTGATCGGAGAGCCGACCTCGTTGTCGCCATGCCTGAGCCATTACGGTTATCTCGAGGTGGCCCTGACCACTCAAGGACGCCGCATTCATTCATCGTTGCCCGAGCTGGGGCACAATGCGGTCGAGTCGATGCTGCGCTTCCTGCTGTTGCTCGGCAATGAACCTCTGTTTAAGCGAGACAGCACGCAGATCGTCTATTCGATCCGCGAAATGAGTTCGTCACGTGCTGGTTTTGTGGTCCCCGATCAGTGTGAAACCTACATTGACCTGCATTTGCCGCCGGGAATGAACCCTATGTCTGTCCAGGAGTCGATCAGCGCATGCGTTGGTAAGGCAGAGGCCCTGATCCCGGGGCTGAATCTCTCACTGTCTTTTGACTTCTCATCACAGGGCTATGCTCTTGATGAGTTCGGCAGCTTCTCTGGAATCCTGGAAGATGTTTATACGCAACTCAACCAGCCGCTGCGATTCAGCCCTTTTCGTTCCCATTCGGACGGCAACTTGTTTTTCGGTGCCGGCTGTCGGCCGATGATTCTCGGCCCGGGCTCACTGGAAACCGCCCACACAGCCGATGAGCAGATCTCGCTCTCGGAGGTCGAAGCGGCGGCACGGATCTATGCGGCACTCTGTTTGAGCTGCGTTGACTGACCCTGGTTAATCCTTTTATGTTTTGCCCATGTCCGATGGTATTGGGATGTCTCTCAATACCGGCCTCTCTCTAGCCGGCCCTGACCACCCTGGAGGATTCGAGATGACCGAATTTGATCTGATAAAGAAACCCTGGGAACGGCTACTGGAGCTCGTCGAAGCAGGAGACAGCACACAGCTGCTCGATTTTCTGAACAGCATCAACCCGATGGACACGGCGCTGGCCATCTCGCGGCTGCGCATGGAAGAGCAGGGCCGACTTTTCTCCATGCTGAACCCGGTCGATGCGGCCGAAGTCATTGAAGACATCTCCGACACCCAGGCCGCCGACCTGATCGAAGAACTGTCCCCTGAACAGGCCGCAGCGATTCTCGGGGAACTGGACAGCGATCACGTTGCCGACCTGCTGGGCGAACTGGATGACGAGGACGCCCAGGCGATCATTGACGAGATGGACCCAGAGGAAGCCGAAGAAGCGCGGCAGTTTCTCGAGTACCCGGCCGACACGGCCGGCGGCCTGATGATCTCGGAATACCTCGATTACCTGGCTGATCAGAAGATTCATGATGTCCATGTCGATTTGCAGGCCAACCGGCAGGAGTACGTCGATTATCATGTCCAGTACCTTTATGTGACTGACCAGGAGGGGCGACTCTGTGGCGTGCTGCGCATGCACGATCTCCTGTTCCTGAATCACGCATCTTTGTTGCAGCAGGTGATGATCAGCACGCCGCTAAAGGTTACGGTCGATGCCACGCTCGAGGATCTGCGTAATTTTTTTGAGGAGCACGACCTGTTCGGCGTACCGGTGGTGGATGCCGATAACCGGCTGGTCGGCGTTGTGCTTCCCGAAGCGGTCGAAGAAGCCAGGCGCAAGCGCAGCGTTCACCAGTTCCTGGGCTTTTCAGGTATCGTTGGCGGTGAGGAGTTTCGCTCCATGCCGCTTCTGCAGCGCTCCGGCCGCCGGCTCTCATGGCTTTCACTGAACATCGTGCTGAACATCATCGCCGCAAGCGTCATCGCCCTCTACCAGGACACCTTGTCTGCGGTCATCGCCCTGGCGGTTTTTCTGCCGATGGTCAGCGATATGAGCGGCTGTTCCGGCAACCAGGCCGTAGCCGTCAGTATGCGTGAGCTCTCCCTGGGACTGGTCCGACCCAACGAACTGGCGCGGGTGCTGGCCAAAGAGGCCGGGATCGGACTTTTGAATGGTCTTGTCCTCGGCTTGATGTTGGGTGCCGCAGCCTGGTTCTGGAAGGGGAATCCATTCCTTGGCCTGGTCGTCGGTGGCGCCCTGGCCCTGAATACCTTCGTTGCCGTCTCATTCGGCGGACTGATCCCGTTGGCGCTCAAACGAATGAAGCTTGACCCGGCGCTGGTATCCAGCCCCCTGCTGACCACCGTCACTGACATGTGCGGCTTTTTCTTCGTACTGAGCTTTGCCTCGCTGATGCTGGAACGGCTTTAACTTTTTGCGTGCACAGATTGGTGGCATTACCTCTTCTGGCGTTGAGGCAGAGAAATTGGGTCACTGTCACCAATTTCGGTGTTCCTTATACCCGCAGCTGGTGTCTGAGAAATAATGTCTCTGGCAGATTTTCAGGAAGTGTTGTCCGCAACGACCAGTATTTCGGACGTCGCTCCTTGAGTTAATCCAGCTCAAGGGTAGACTTGTTTCAAGTGCATTGTTAGCCATATTTGCCAGGCGAGGGTGTGGACACCTTGTCTTGAATTTCAATTCTTTCTCACGTCCTCAATTGGGTCTTCATCCCCGACAAATAAGGTGTTCCCATTAGCTTGATATGTTTAAGCCGGTTGTTGGTATTGTTGTCTAACATTCATTACATAGGGAGTGATTTATGACACGCGAAGAAATAATGGCAATTGTCGAAGAAAAGAATATCAATTTTTTTCGGTTGCAGTTTGTTGATATTTTCGGGTTCATGAAGAATATTGCAATTCCCCGAAGTCAGATCAAAAAAGCTCTCGACGGTCAGATGATGTTCGACGGTTCGTCTATTGACGGCTTCGTGCGCATCAACGAGTCGGACATGTACCTCAAGCCTGACTTCGACACTTTTCTGGTTTTGCCCTGGAGAGTCAGAGATAACATAAATGCTGCACGCATTATCTGTGACGTTCACAAGTCCGACGGGACACCTTTTACAGGATGCCCCCGTGTCAACCTGAAAAGGGTTTTGGCCGAAGCCCGGGAACTTGGCTTTACCATGAACGTTGGAACGGAATGCGAATTTTTCCTGTTCCAGGAAGACGCGCAGGGCAACCTTAAAACGGAGACAGGCGACGTCGCCGGTTATTTCGATGTCGATCCCGAAGATAAGGGAATCAACTGTCGCCGGGAGATAATCGAGACTCTCGAATCGATGGGCTTTGAAGTTGAGGCCTCTCACCACGAGGTGGCAGAGGGACAACATGAAATCAACTTCAAGTATGCCGACGCCCTGGCCGCCGCCGACAACACGGTCACCTTCAAATGGGTGGTTCGCTCAATCGCCGCAAAGCACGGATTGCATGCCACATTTATGCCGAAACCGGTTTTCGGCATCAACGGGTCTGGAATGCACACGAACCAATCATTGTTCAATCTGGACGGGACGAATGCTTTTTTTGACGAGAACGGCCCTCTGAAGCTGAGCGAAACAGCCTATCAATACATCGCCGGGATCATGAAAAATGCCCGTGGCTTTACAGCTGTGACCAACCCGCTGGTCAATTCGTACAAACGTCTCGTGCCCGGCTACGAGGCTCCGGTCTACGTTGCATGGTCAGCGTCAAACCGTTCTGCTTTGGTTCGTATCCCTGCTAATCGTGGGCTCAGCACAAGAACCGAGGTCCGGTGTCCTGACCCGGCCTGTAATCCTTACCTCGCTCTTGCGATGATGCTCAGCTCCGGGCTTGATGGAGTGAAGAACAAGCTTGACGCACCAGCATCGGTCAATGTGGATATTTTCGAGATGAACCTGGCAGAAAAGGAGGCCGCCGGCATAGACAGTTTACCCGGAACCCTTGAAGAGGCGATTCTTGCACTGAAAGAAAGCCAGATTGCCAAAGAGGCGCTGGGTGAACATATCTTCGAAAAGTATATCGAAGGCAAAACACAGGAGTGGGATTCGTATCGGACCTGGGTTACGGACTGGGAAATCAAGAGATATATAAAGAATTACTGATCGAGAGAAATCCCGTAAAAAAGATGGGCGGATCAGCTCGGACGAGATTTACACTCGCTGAGGTATTCCACAGGGGCTTATAAATTTATCCAGGACATGATTCACAGGTGCTCTTGAAATTTATGAAGCCCCCTTCTCTCAACTGAACGCGAACAGAACAAAATGATTTTGATTGTGTTTTCCACGAAGTTGATATAATAAACGCGCGTTACAAACCGTCATGCCGATACCGGCTATTCGAGGATGTGACACACAATCAGATATGGAGACACGCCTCTCTCTCGATATCCTCACGCAGCCGGATGAATTGACCTGTGGACCGACTTGCTTGCACGCGGTTTACCATTATTACGGCGATGATATTTCGCTGGAGCGGGTGATTGCCGAGGTGCCGATGCTTGAAAGCGGCGGGACTCTCGGCGTCTGGCTTGCCTGTCATGCCCTCAAGCGTGGCTACCGTGCGACAACCTACACCTTTAAATTACAGCTGTTCGACCCGAGCTGGTTCCAGCCCGATGGCCCGGATATCGTCGAACGCCTCGAAGCGCAACTGCAGGTCAAAAGCGACCCCAGGCTGCAGACCGCAACGAGCGCTTACCTCGAATATTTCCGTCTCGGCGGCAAGCTCAAGCTTGCCGACCTGACCCCCGCATTGATCCGCCGTTACCTGAAACGCCAGCAGCCGGTCATCACCGGTTTGAGTGCGACGTTTCTCTACCGCAGCACCCGAGAGTTCGGCGACATTTGCGATTACGATGATGTGCGCGGCGAACCGTCCGGACATTTCGTGGTCTTGTGCGGTTATGACCGCCAGACCCGTGAAAC
>JAFDBW010000238.1 GCA_019313105.1 Deltaproteobacteria bacterium
CACATTCGTATAACATGAGCGAAACCCGAACGCAAGGGGTTTTTCACCATCAATAGCGTTTACATTCTGACATTGACTGTACTAATATGCGGCATCATGCCAGGCACAAAAATTCAGAAATACATCTTCCGAGAGGTCCTCTCGCCAACCCTGCTCTGCCTGCTGATTTTCACCATGGTGCTGCTGATGGGCAGATTGATGAAGCTCGTGGATCTGGTCGTCAACCGGGGGGTCTCGATCAGTGACATACTGGTGCTGTTCGGAACCATGCTGCCGGCGTTTCTGAATATCACACTGCCCCTGTCTTTCCTGATGGGAATCATGATTGGGCTCAGTCGCATGTCTGCTGACTGTGAAACGATTGCCATGAAAGCGGCCGGCATAGGCCTTGCCCAGATGGCACGTCCGGTGCTCGCAATGGCGATTATCTTCTCCATGCTCACAGCAGTGGCAGGTCTGTGGCTGAAACCCTGGGGATATCAGGCCTTCCGCGAACAGGTTTTCGCCATTACCATGCAAAAGGCCACCATAGGCTTCCAGCCACAGGTATTCATGAAGCAGTTCAACAACATGGTGCTTTATGCCAACGATCTCGACACCCGCACCGGCCAGATGAATGGTCTCTTCATTGTTGAAAAAAAACCTGACGCGACTATGCTGATATTTGCCGAACAGGGAGATATTGTCGCAGACGAAGAACAGGAATCGATCACAGTCCGGCTGCAGGATGGCACGATTCATCGCCAGCAGGCCGACGACGATTCAACGTATCAGCTCATCAACTTCCGCAGCTACGACGTACAGCCAGACCTGGCCAGCAATGGCGAGCAAGCGACCGAGAAAACTGGCAGAAGGAAACGGCCCAAAGAGATGTCAACCGGTCAACTCTGGCGACAGATCAGCAACGGGCAGAGCGATAGCAACCAGCGAAAACTGGGCGCGGTCCAAGCGGAAATGCACACCCGGCTGGTCTCGCCAATGGCTCCTCTGATTTTCGCCCTGTTCGGACTGCCTTTCAGTATGCAGACCCATCGATCAGGCCGCAGCGGCGGATTCGTCATCGGACTGGTCATATACTTTTTCTATTACCTGCAACTGTCTCTGGCACAGACGTTCACTGCAGATGCGGGTCTCACTCCATGGCTGGCCTTCTGGCTCCCCCATTTACTGTTATGCCTGTCCGGACTTTACTGCCTGTACCGAAGCGCCCAAGAACATCCCAGCATCTTCGTCTCGCAAGTTGAACAAACAATGGCATACCTGAGGAAATCTATAAACCGTTACAATGACAACGCTTGATCGTTACATATCGACCCTGTTTCTGAGGAATTTGGCCTTTATCCTGCTGGCACTTGTGTCACTGTATGCGCTCATCGAGTTCATTGAAAAAGTTGATGACTTCATTGAAAACCAGGCCGCTCTGATCAATTATGTTCTCTTCCCGATCTACAACCTGCCGCTGATGATCTCCAACACTCTGCCGATGGCGGTCCTGCTCGGCGCATTCGCGACCATCGGTGACCTTTCGCGAACCAACCAGCTGACAGCTCTGCTCGGCGGCGGGATCAGCATTTCCAGGATCAGCCGTTCGATGTTTCTGACCGGGTTCCTGTTAAGCATTCTTCTCCTGCTCTGCAACCTCTGGCTGACGCCCCTGGGAATCCAGGAAACCGAGTACATCAAGAACGTGCAAATCACCAAAAAATCCAGAAATGGAGCAAGCGAGTCAAAAGACCTGTTTTTCAAAAATGGTGACAGTATCGTACATATCAACCGCTCCTTTCCCCAGCGGGGAACTCTTTTTGGCATCACCATCATCACCTTCAATGATCGATTCAAACCCGTAGAACGGCTACAGGCCGTATCAGGACATTATGAGGGAAGCGGCATCTGGTCTTTCAGGGACGTAAAAATCTGGCACTTCTCGCCCGAAGACAAAACTATTCAGGGCTACGAAGACCGGGCGGAGTGGCGTCTGGACCTGGGGAAAGACCCGTCAGAAGTGACCCAACTCTGGAATAACCCTGAGGAGATGACCCAGCTTGAACTTTACAAGCTGATCGATACGCTGAAAGCAGATGGTCACGACCCGAAGATCTATCAGCTCGAGTCCCACCTGAGACTGTCGAAAGCCTTCATTCCACTGATCATGATTCTGCTCGGTATGCCGTTCGCCCTGCAGCGTGGACGCCAGCCGAGTTTTGCAGTCGGAATTGTTGTCAGCCTGGCGGTTTTTATCGTCTACTTCGTCCTCTACGCAGTTTTTGCCGCCTTGGGCGGATCAGCGATATTGTCTCCCGCCATAGCGGCGTGGTCCGCCAATATCCTGATGGCTCTGACCGCAACCTGGCTGTTCCTCAAGGCACAGGATTGAGCCTCAAAAAAAAGGGACAGACCAAAAGCCTGTCCCCTTAAATCAAACAAAATCCTCAGTAACGGTATGAATCGGATTTGTACGGCCCCTCGACCGGGACACCGAGATAATCGGCCTGTTCCCTGCTGAGGGTCGTTAGTTTTGCGCCAAGCTTGCCAAGATGCAGCCTGGCCACCTTCTCGTCGAGACTTTTCGGCAGGACATAGACTTGTTTGTCGTAATCATCTGTCTTCGAGAAGAGCTCGATCTGCGCCATAACCTGGTTGGTAAAACTGTTGGACATAACGAACGAAGGATGCCCGGTTGCACAACCGAGGTTGAGCAGGCGACCTTCAGCCAGAACAATCACCGCGTGACCGTCCGGAAACACCCACTGGTCCACCTGGTTGCCATGCTCACGGGGGTTCTTGATATTGATTTTCTCTACCCCAGCGACCTTCGCCAGTGCCGCCATCTCGATCTCGTTGTCAAAGTGGCCGATATTGCCGACGATCGCATTGTGTTTCATCCGGGCCATATGATCGACGCGAATGACATCCTTGTTGCCAGTGGTGGTGACGAAAATATCTGCGTCTGCCACGACATCTTCAAGAGTCTTGACCTCATAGCCTTCCATCAGCGCCTGCAGGGCGCAAATCGGGTCGATCTCCGTAACGATGACTCGTGCACCCTGGCCACGCAGGGACTGGCAACAGCCTTTGCCGACATCCCCGTAACCGCAGACAACCGCGACCTTACCGGAAAGCATTACGTCGGTCGCCCGCATGATGCCGTCGACCAGACTGTGTCGACAGCCATATACATTGTCAAACTTGCTCTTGGTCACCGAATCATTGACGTTCATTGCCGGAAAAGGGAGTTTACCAATTTTCTGCAGATGGTACAGGCGGTGGACCCCGGTTGTGGTCTCTTCTGTGACTCCTTTAATGGATTTGCAGACAGCCTGCCAGTCAATTGACTTGCTATCGATCGACTGTTTCAGGATCTTGACCAGTTCAACCCAGTCTTCGGCATCATCGGCCTGCAATGCTGGAACGCCCTGTGCCTGCCATTCGGCACCGTTCAGGACCATCATGGTCGCATCGCCACCATCGTCAAGAATCATGTTGGGCAACTGCCCGTTCGGCCAGTTCAGTGCCTTTTCAGTACACCACCAGTACTCCTCGAGGGTCTCGCCTTTCCAGGCAAAGACCGGGACACCTTTCGGGTTTGCAGGAGTTCCCTCTCTGCCGACCGCTACCGCGGCCGCAGCCTGGTCCTGGGTCGAGAAGATATTGCATGAAGCCCAACGCACTTCGGCGCCGAGATCGATCAGTGTCTCGATCAGAACAGCTGTCTGGATCGTCATGTGCAATGAGCCGGTGATCCGTGCACCGGCAAGCGGTGCCTTGCCATGGTATTCTTCGCGCAACGCCATCAAGCCTGGCATCTCGACCTCGGCCAGGTCAATTTCCTTACGACCCCAGGCCGCCAGGGACAGGTCTTTTACTTTACAATCGTGATTGTCTGTCATTTGCTTTTCTCCTCTTATGGTGCTCTATCAATTATTGTTATTCTGCTTCGCAGTCAACAGCAGGACTCCCTGATAAGATCCGGAGCCGCCGAATTCCTGGTAAGTGCAGATCTGCATGCCGGCTTCATTCAGCCAACCATCAAGTTCCTGCCGTTTGAACCCAAGCCACTGATCCGCCAATCGATCCCGGGCCCAGTCGTGTTCATGTCTTGTCAGGTCGGCCAACACCAGCAGCCCACCACCGGCAAGAACCCGCCCCACCTCTCTGAGGACATCAACTGGCTGCTCAGCGTGATGCAGAACCTGGTTCATAACAACGGTTCGCACGGAATCGTCAGCTAACGGCAGATGGTTCATCTCTGCCAGGCGCACATCGACACGTTCGTTCAGGTGATGATGTTGCACCGTCTCCCTGGCCAGGGTGACCATGGATGGTGACTGGTCCAGGCCGACAACACGGTCGGCTTTATCAATCAGGAACGGCAGCAGGGTCCCTGAGCCGACGCCAATTTCAACGGTCAGGCCGCCCGCCGGCAACAGCGCCAGAAGATCTGACTGATAGTCAGGAAGATTGAGTAGCTCCGTATGCATGACATCCCAGTCACGGGCGTGTTGATCAAAGAATTCCTGGCTCCGTTTGCGCCGCTCGGCCATGATTGCAAGAATACCATTTGCATCCTGCTCCTGCATTTCCTGTTCGTCGAGATGCGCTTCGATCGCCGGCCAGATTTTTTGAAAAAACCTGTTTTCAGGGGCAAGGCGGTAGTAGCGCCAAGTCCCCTGTTTTTCTACTTTGAGCAGACCGGCTTCATTCATCAGGATCAAATGCCGTGAAATCCTGGACTGTCCCATATGCAGAGCCTGCATGAGGTCCTGCACGGTAAAGTCGCCCTGACGGAGTATCCGCAGAAGCCTCAGACGCGTGGCGTCAGCCAGGATTTTAAACACTTCGAGCATATATCAATCTACACAGTTTTATAATATCAATTATAATTGATATTATATTCTCTCAAAAAAAACAAGTAGAAATTACGGAGCAGATCAACTCAGAACCATAAGGGTCGCAGTCCCATATGCAACCAGGCCATGATCCTGATCGGTAACCTTTACTGATAAACGCGCGGTACGGCGGCCCAGGTGCAGGAGTTCGGAAC
>JAFDBW010000239.1 GCA_019313105.1 Deltaproteobacteria bacterium
ATCAAACGGTCGAATTCGGGCATGACCTGGGCATAGCCTTCGGCAGTAGAGAGATCATATCCTGCGCTGTGGTCATGGCACGTGTCGAAACAGACCCCGAACCGCTGCTCGTCGAAATCGTCCAATAATGCCGCGAGATGGGCAAAGTCGCCACCGAGGTAGCTACCCTGACCGGCGGTGTTCTCCAGCAACAGCCTGACCTGCGGTGGAGATTCCGGCAGTATTTCGCGAAAGGCCTGGCGAATCCTCTCCAAACCGACATCTGCACCGCTGCCAAGGTGTGCTCCTGGGTGCATGACCAGGTCGGTAATACCGAGCCGGGCGCAGCGGCATAATTCATCGAGCAGGGACTGTTGCGACTTTTCCCAGACGCTCTCTTTGGGTGACGCCAGGTTGATCAGGTAAGCATCGTGGGCCATCACCGGGCCGATGCCGCTCTCTTGCCAGGCCTGGCGGAAAGCCGCCGCCTCAGCATCGACAATTGGCTTGGCCTGCCAGCGGTTGGCGTTCTTGGTGAAAATCTGCAGAGCGGTGCACCCGACAGCGAGACCATTGGCAAAAGCGTTGTCCAGGCCTCCGGCAACCGAGACATGTGCGCCGAGTAAACGGTTCATCAAGCCTGGCCCCAGAATCTCAGCCCGGTGCTGACATGGTGGGCACTGTCGAGATGCACGTCGACGAAATCGGGAGTCTGCCCGTCTCCGACCAGGATCGTACCCATGCCGAGCTTTTTGGCTGTTTGCAGGTTCTCTCGTGAATCTTCGATCATGATACAGCGTTCAGGTGGTGTCCCCAGCTTCTCGAGTACCGCATGGTAGGGTTCCGGCCAGGGCTTTGGCAGGTACGCGGCGACGCGGATGTCGTAAACCTCTTCGAAAATGTCCTCGATGCCGAGCGCGGCAAGGACCCGGCTGGCGTGACAGGTCGAACCGTTGGTAAAAACGGCTTTGCGCTGGGGCAGGGCCGCGAGGACTTCGCGCAGGACCGGATCGGGCCCCAACCTGGAGTTGACATCAACGTCGTGAACGTAGAGCAGGTAATCCTCCGGGTCGATTCCGTGATGGCGGATCAGGCCTTGCAGGGTCACCCCGTACAGACGCCAGTATTCGCGGCGCAGGGCATCAACTTCCGGCGCAGGGATGCCGACAATCTCGGTCATGTAGCGATTGATGCGCACATCGATCAGGCCGAACAGATGCTTTTCTGCCGGGTAAAGTGTATTGTCGAGATCGAAAATCAGAACGTCCATAAATTAAGAATTTAACGCAAAAACGCAAAGCTGAGGACAAAGACGCAAAATAGGCTCTAAAACCTTTAAACACCTCTTTCTGTATCTTTTTTGCGTCTTGAGTGAGCGTAGCGATCGGGCGTTAAAAAATCCTTTCAAGTGTTTAGCGCGGAATATATTCTCCACTGAATACTTCCGCGGCCGGACCGGTCATGAACACATCGCCCTTGCCGTCCCATTCCATTTCAAGGTCGCCGCCGGTCAGGTGGTTGAGCAGGATCCCCTCAGTGCGGCCGGTCAGGACGCCGGCAACGGTAACCGCCGAGGCGCCGGTACCGCAGGCCAAAGTCTCCCCGGCGCCACGCTCCCAGGTTCGTTGGCGGACTTCATTCGGTGTGATGACTTCAACGAATTCGACGTTAATGCGCCGGGGAAAGAGCTCGTGGTTTTCGATTGCGTAGCCGTATTTTTTCACCGGGAAATCATCCAGGTTGTCGACATAGATGACACAATGCGGGTTGCCCATTGACACGCAGGTGACCTGAAAGGTCTTGTCGAGAACCTCGAGGTCCATGTTGATGACCTGCTCGTTGGCCGGTCCAACCATGGGCAAATCCTCACGCGTCAGCCGCGGTCGCCCCATGTTGACCCGAACCTTGTCAATGTGTTCCCGCTCATTGGGATACATGGTCAGCGGCAGGTTGCCGGCGCCGGTCTCGATCGTGATGTCCGTCCGGTCGACCAGCCCGTGGTCGAATGCGTACTTGGCGACACAGCGAACGCCGTTGCCGCACATCTCCGCTTCACTGCCGTCCGCATTGAAGATACGCATCTTGACATCGGCCTGCCGGGATGGCTCGATCAGGATCATACCGTCACCACCAACACCGAAATTCCGGTCGCTGATCTCACGCGCCAGGCTCTCCGGATCTTCGACCGTCTGGCGAAAGCAGTCGATATAGACGTAATCGTTACCGGCGCCGTGCATCTTGATGAATTTCATAGTCACCCTCACCGTAGTTTGCACTGTCTGGCTTTATATTATAGGGGTAAAGGTTTTCTGTCACAACCACGCATTGCCGATCTTGCATGCTCTGGTATGCTAATCAACAACACTTCCCCCCGGAGCACCGTCGGGGTTGCAACCAAAGGAGATAAAGATGCCGCATCTTCAATTCGAATTCAATTTCACACCGGAGCGAGCGCAGAAGGTCGCCTTTGCTGATGCCGTCCGAAAGCATTTTGCGACGATCATGAGCACCGGGACTGACCACATCGGCATTACCTACCGCTGTTATCAACAGGATGACCTGGTTTTTGGCCGGGCCGGAGACGGGCCGATTGCTTTTCTGAATGCGGATATCCGTCTGGGGCGTACTGCTGATCAGAAGCGTCGCCTGGCGCTGGCGATTATGGACGAGATCGGTGCCCGGTGGGGGATGGCAAGGGAAAGCATTTATATCGTCTACACCGAACACGATGGCCCCGACTTCCAGCTGAGTGACCGGGTCCTGCCCTCGTGGCAGGCCGGGGAGGACCCGCTCAACGACTAGTCCTTTATCACGGTGCCGGTCCGTTTTATGCTGCCGTCTTGCCAAGTACAGAAGACCGGATGACAATTGAAAAGCGGCAGAATCACCTGATTTGTTAAAGGAGACAATGATGGCATTTAACCTGAAAACCAAGGTCTGGCAGACCGGCGCACTGGACTGGTGGGCCATGCTAGACAACGAGGATGTCTATCTGGGCAGCCGGGAGTTTCCTTTGCCACCGGAAGAAGGCGACACGTGGCACGTGAAGAAGACCGGAGACATGTTCAAGGTTGTCGATGGAGAAATCCGTAAGGTAGGCAACAAGCCGGTCATGGTCGAGCCATGGATGGAGTAGCCCCGGAAATTATCCAGATCCCGGTTGCGGGTTCTGACAACTTTTCCTACCTGGTGATCTGCAATGAAACCGGCAAGGCTTTTGGTGTTGATCCGGGAATTTCGCCGGAGTGCCTGCTGCGGGTCGTCAGGGACCGTGGCCTGACCCTGGAGATTCTGGGCAACACCCATGGCCATAACGACCATGTCGCCGGTAATGC
>JAFDBW010000240.1 GCA_019313105.1 Deltaproteobacteria bacterium
ATGAATACAATCGCCCATAAACTGCCCTACTCTGTTGCATGGAATTGCGGTCTGATCGTGATCGGCACATTCATCCAGGCCATCGGCTATAAAGCCCTTGGCGAGGTTCAGGGATTTGTCCCCGGCGGCTTGTTCGGCATATCGACTCTGATTCATTACCTGACCGGCGGATTGAACACCGGGATCATCTACATGCTCCTGAATATCCCGATGTTCATCATCGGGTACATCTACCTCTCGAAAAGGTTCCTCGGTTACAGCGTCCTGGCGATGCTCTCCCTGTCACTCTTTTTCATGTTGATCGATTTCCGCATCAACATCGAAGAGCAGCTTTACGCCGCAGTGACCTTCGGCGTGATCATCGGCGCCGGCGCCGGCATGGTGCTGCGCTCGCTCGGCTCGAATGGCGGCCTGGATGTCGCGGGCGTGATCCTCTACCAGAAATTCAATATCGGTCTGGGCAAGTTCTTCTTCTTTTTCAACTTCGGCCTGTTCAGTTTCAGCTTTTTGACTTTGGACAATGACCTGGTTATCGCGTCGATGATCGCTGTGTTCATCACCTCCATGACCCTGGATTATTGTCTGGCGCTGTTTAATCAACGCAAAATGGCGCTGGTGATTTCCGAGAAGCCTGACCAGATCGCCGACCAGGTCATGCAGAAGATGAAAATCGGCACAACCATGCTGCCGGGAGTCGGTGGATACAAAAAGGTCCAGAAAACCGTCCTGCTGATCGTCGTCAACAACATCCAGCTCAAGCGACTGGAAGAAATCGTTTTCACCAACGACCCCCATTCGATGTTCATCGTTGAGAACACCTTCAGCGTCCTCGGATCGACCTTTTCAAAGAGGAAGATCTACTAGGTGGGTCAGGAACCGGCTCCCGCCTTGACCACCAGGCAGCCGGTGTAGATCAGGAAGGCCGCCAGGAGCAGGCCGCCTTCCAGGCGGTTGATCCGTCCCGGGCCGCGAAAACCGTAACCAATGACGAACAGGGACAGGGTCAGGATTGACATGACCGGCAGATCCCGGGACAGGACGTCACCAGGGACGGCCATAGGATGAATCATCCCGGCGATGCCGACCACCGCCAGGGTGTTAAAGAGGTTGGAACCAAGCACGTTACCCAGGGCGATATCGTGTTCACCTTTACGCGCGGCGATCAACGACGAAGCCAACTCCGGCAGCGACGTACCAACCGCGACGATGGTCAGGCCGACGACCAGGTCGCTGACCCCGAAGCCACGCGACAGGGAGACCGCTCCCCAGACCAGCAGCCGTGAGCTGGCAATCAGCACAACCAGCCCGACAAACAGCCAGAAAAAAGCCCGTCCGAGAGGTATGGGTTCTGTCTTGAAAGCCTGCTCGACCTCCGAGGCCAGGTTATCTTCCCTGCGTCGCAACCCCTGCCAGATGGTCCAACCCATGAATCCGGCAAACACCAGCAGCAGGACCCAGGCGTCGATCCGCGATAAGCGTCCATCCCAGAGGAGATACCCTGTCAGGAAGGTCACAAGGGTCAGGATCGGCAGTTCCTTGCGCAGCACAGCAGAGTGCACGGCGATCGGGCTGATCAGTGCGGCGAGACCGAGGATCAGGGCGATATTGGCGATATTGGACCCATATGCATTGCCCAGCGCAATCGCCGGATTCCCCTCTAGTGCGGACAAAGCGGACACCGACATCTCCGGTGCCGAGGTGCCGAAACCGACGATCACCATGCCGATCAACAGGGGCGGCATGCCGAAATGCCGAGCCACTGCGGCGGACCCGCCGACAAACCGGTCGGCGCTCCAAACCAGCAGGCCGAGGCCGACAACAATAGAAATAAGTGGAAGCAGCATTCAGCTATTCTCCATCGACAGAAAGACTGCCAAGAGTCTACCATGTTCGAAATGAAATTTGCGTCCTCAGTTCTGCGTGGTAAAGGACTCGGTTTCTATCTCCGGCTTCAAATCACGCATTGGGTTATGCCGGTTGACGATCCGGTTGTGCAGGTAGAATAGGATGCTGAAGACAACAACTGCCGTATTGAGATCGACCATAACCGTAACCAGGGTGGTGCCGAGGATCATCAGCATTTCACGGTTGGTCACGAAAATGTGCTCATCGTCGTGCCGGGCGAAAAAGTCTCCGAACAGTTTGGCGCGCTTCTCTACAACCTGCTCGGCATAAATACGAACCGGCTTGCTGTCGAAGACATCCCAGCCAACCTTCATCAGCACACCGACGAATACTGCTTTGGGGATCATGGTAATCAAGTCCTGGAAAAGCACCAACTCGACCAGCACAAAAGCCCCAACCATCGCCCCGGCCAATCTCAGGCTGGCCTTTTCCTTGAGCATCAGCACCGAACGGATTGTAGCCTGGGAACCGGGGATGCCACCTACTATGGCAACCGCTCCATTGGCGATCCCCTGGGCGCAGAGTTCCTTGTCCTGGCGGGTTGTTTCACCGCTCATCTTGTCTATGACCAGAGACGTCAGAAGTGTATCGATGTAACACAGAAATGCCAGTTGTAGGGCCAGTGGCGCCGCCATAAGCAGAATCGGCCAGGACCAATCTCTCGGCCACTGGGCAAACAATAGCGCTCCGAATTGATCCAGGCTGGTCATGCTGCCGGTGAGTTGGATATGCTCGATAGGCAGGTGCAGGGCGGCAGCCATCAAGCTCGCTATGACAATAGCCACCAGCGTCGCCGGCAGGTAACGGGCCTTCGGGCCAACCACCCGGCGCATCAGCGGCGACAGGGCAAAGATCATCACCAGGGTTCCGATGGTTACGGCAAGGTTCTCCAGGAACGGCCCGGCCAGAGCACTCTTGCCACCAAAGCCCAACAACAGGCGCAGCTGGTCGAGCCAGATCAGTACGGCAATTCCGTTCATGAACCCGGAGATGACCATGTTCGGCACCAGCCTGATAAATCGGCCCAGGCGCAGCAGACTCATGACAACGAGCATCATGCCGCACCCGATCAGGGCCAGGATGACAAACTGGTCAGGAGTGATGCCGAATGTTGTGTCCAGCTGCTCATGGGCATAGGCGACCGTGACAGCGGTCACAGCACTCATCGGTGCCGTAGGCCCGGAACACTCTACGCGGGTTCCACCGAAGAGTGATGTGACCAGGGCAATCAAACCTGCCGAAACCATCCCGGAGAAAGCACCGCGTCCGGAGAGCATGCCGAGCGCAGCGCCCAGGCTGAGGGCGACAAAGGAAACCGTCAGGCCGACCACCACATTCTGCAAAATCGCTCCGGTGTTGACCGGCGGATCTTCAGGAGAATGGGTATCTACTGTATTCATGGCATGACTCCCGGGGACGGATTACAATTTCGAAAGATAAAGAACACAGCACCCAAAAGACAGAGCCCGGCCCAAAGGTAGTCGAGTATCAGAGACTGCAGCATGTAATAGAGGGCGAAAGGGATGAAAACCGACAGGGTGACCACCTCCTGAAGCAGCTTGAGCTGTGCCAGGGAAAGGGTTCCGTAGCCGATCCGGTTGGCCGGGACTTGGAGAAGGTACTCAAACAGGACGATTCCCCAACTGAGCAGAGCGGCGACGTACCAGGCGCGATGACCCAGGTTCTTCAGATGGCCGTACCAGGCGAATGTCATAAAAAAATTCGACAGGACCTGCAGGAAAGACGTTTTCAGCCAAACGGACATGACTGTCTCCACAACGTAAAACAGCTGCTCCATGATGGAGCAGCTGAGCAGGATATTACGCCCGACTGTGAGTGATTGCAATGGATGTCATTCATCCGAAGTAATATCGGACAGGGTCTCCCGGAGACTTTCTGTGACCAGCTTCCTGAAAGCTTTCCAGCCCTGTTCATCTGCGACCAGGGCCTGGTTGATCTCCAGTTCGATGAATACATAATCGCGGCTGCCGTACATGTCACGGTAAGTCCTGCCGTGGCAATCACTGCGGCCTCTGTAGGGGACGTTGAAACGCACCTTGAGCGTCGGCTTGGAGGCCAGAAGTCGAGATCTCCAAATGTCGGCAAAGAAGGCCTCGTCGGGACGAGCGGTGTCGTAGAGCAGACCGACATCGATATCGCGAACCTTACTATCGAGTACCGGGGTGAAGGAATGGACTGCAATGTGGACCAGCCGCTCCCCGTTGCCATGCCGTGCGGCGAGCCAGCTGCCCGCCTGGTCGCGAAAAGGGTGGTAAAAATCTTCGAGCAACAGGGTTTTCTCAGGAGGCGACAGGTCCCGGCTGAATTCCGACCAGAGCATGCGGTTGTGCGGTGAGCGATTGTGATCCAGCAACAGGCGGCTCACCTGGGCCATAAAGCATGGCGCGGACAGCTCCCTGGCGAGGGTCTGAGCCAGTTTGGCCGCTCCCCGGTCCCACCCAAGATGGGTCTCAAGCACTTCCGTGTTGCCCTGGAACAGGTGCTGCCAGCGTTCCGGGACGGCATTTACAGCGTGCTCACACGTCAACAGCAGGGCCGCATCAGGCATGATACATTCTCCCTTCCCTCAGGCAATCACACAGCTCGCGATATACGGCCGTCAACCGGTCGCGGCCGGGCTCCGGGCCAAGAGCTTGGATAATCCGTCTTGCCAATGGGCCCTCATCAAGAATCACCTGCAGGGGAGCCCATGCCTCGTCACTTCTGGTCAAAAGGCGCTCGGCAAGGGTCTGCCACAACTCGCCAACCGATAGAGAGTCGGCCCGGAGACCGAACATCGCCAGGTAACGCGGATCTTTGACCAGGGCTCCACGGCCTTCTTGCAGAACTGCAAGAAAGATTTCGGCGAGTGAGGTCTCAGACCATAACTGCTGCTCCGTCCAGGGCACACAGGTCTCGGCAGCCAGTTCACGCAAAACTTCTACCAGGAAAGTGATGATCGCCAGGTCGGCCAGCGGACTCTCCTGGACATCGAGCAGTCGGATCTCGATTGCATTGCGATCGAAGCGGGCGATGGCGCCGCGTGAATTCAGCCATTCCTCCTGCAGTATCCCTTCCGGGTCGTGCGGGGCAATGTCACGGTAGAGCATCTCGAGAATCGTCTTCTGATAGGCGTCGATGGTGAAAGCGGCCTCCGGAATCACTTGGCCGGTAATCGAAGGGATCCGGGCCTGGTTGACTCGGTACATCTCGATGCGGTTGTCCAACAGGCCGGTTAAATGACCGTTGACCAGCGGGCTGGCCGCGGCAAGTGCCGGTAGCAACGGCAGAACCAATCGGACCGCAGCGTGCAGGCGACCGAACTCTTCGTCGTCGGCAAACGGCAGGTTCAGGTGAGCGCTCTGCAGGTTGCTCCAGCCATGGCCGCGGCAACCGAATACCCGGTCGTAGGCGGCATAGATAGAGCGATCGCCGTGTG
>JAFDBW010000241.1 GCA_019313105.1 Deltaproteobacteria bacterium
ATGTATTACAGTTAAAGTACGCTATAATTAAATGAGCTAAAGACAGGAACGAAATGGATCCACTGAATATTGGCTGGCGCGAATGGCTGGCTCTCCCAATGCTGCAGATTCCGGCGATCAAAGCAAAAATTGATACCGGCGCACGAACCTCAGCACTGCATGCCTTTTTTGTCGAGCCGTTTGAAAAAAACGGTAAGCAGATGGTGCGGTTCGGCGTGCACCCGCTGCAGAAGCGCCTCGGCCTGGAAATCATCTGCGAAGCCCCGGTCAAGGATTATCGAGCGGTCAGTGACTCGGGTGGTCATCGAGAGATGCGCTATGTGATCGAGACAGATGTTGTCCTCGGTGAACTAAAAAAACGCATAGAGATGACGTTAACCAACCGCGACAACATGAGATTCCGCATGCTACTCGGACGTACGGCAATGGCAGGAATGTCCGTGTTACCGGACAAGTCCTATCTGACTGGTCGGATTAAGTATAAATACTCCCCAAGAGAGAGGGCTTCATGAAGATTGCTATTATTTCCAGGAACCCCAAGCTTTACTCGCCCAGCCGCATGGTCGAGGAAGCAGAAGCGAAGGGGCATGAGGTCCGCGTCATCGATCCGCTACTCTGTTACATGACGATTGCCAGCCAACGCCCTACGATCCATTACAAGGGTGAAGAACTGGTTGGGGTTGACGCGATTATCCCGCGGATCGGCGCCTCGATCACCTTTTACGGCACGGCGGTGGTCCGCCAGTTCGAGATGATGAATGTGTACAGCGTCAATGAATCGGTTGCGATCAGCCGTACCCGCGATAAACTGCGTAGCCTGCAGCTGCTGGCCCGCAAAGGGATTGGCCTGCCGGTCACCGGTTTTGCCCATTCGACGAAGTACACCAATGACCTGATCAAACTGGCCGGCGGTGCCCCTCTGGTGATCAAGCTCCTGGAAGGGACCCACGGAATCGGCGTGGTTCTGGCCGAAACCGACAAGGCTTCTGAAAGTGTAATCGAGGCATTCAGGGGATTGAAACAGAATATCCTGGTCCAGGAATTCATCAAGGAAGCCGGCGGCGCCGATATCCGCTGTTTAATAATCGGCGACAAAGTGGTTGCGGCAATGAAACGTCAGGGGGCTGAAGGTGAATTCCGCTCTAACCTGCACCGTGGTGGCAATGCGACCATCGTTAGACTGACTCCGGAAGAGCGTTTAGCTGCGGTCCGCGCGGCCAAGATCATGGGCTTGAATGTCGCCGGGGTTGACCTGCTTCGATCCAATCATGGGCCGGTGATCATGGAAGTCAATTCTTCACCGGGCCTCAAGGGGATTGAGAAGGCGACCGAGAAGAACGTGGCCGGCATGATCATTGACTTCATCGAAAAGCAGGCCAAGCCTGGAAAAACCAGAACCCGGGGACAGGGATGAAACGACAACCACCTTTCACTATGGGCAAAGTTGCTGTCCCTGCTGGAGAGCGGGCCACCATCGACCTGCCGATGGCCCGCCTTTACACGCACTCGAAAATGGGTCTGCCGGTGCACGTGGTCCACGGCAAACAGGCCGGCCCGACCCTGTTTGTGAGTGCAGCAATCCATGGTGACGAGATCAACGGTGTCGAGATTATCCGGCGCCTGTTGCGCAACCGGAGCATTAACCGGATCAAGGGGACGTTGCTCGCGATCCCGGTGGTCAACCCGTACGGCTTTATCCAGCACTCACGCTACCTGCCGGATCGTCGTGACCTGAACCGGTCATTTCCCGGCTCGCCCAAGGGCTCACTAGCCAGCCGGATCGCGCACCTGTTCATGCAGGAGATCGTCCGCCGCTGCACCCACGGCATAGACATCCACACCGGCTCAAATTACCGCAGCAACCTGCCGCAGATTCGTACCGACCTTGAAGATAAAGAGAACTTGCGCCTCGCCAATGCGTTCGGCACACCTATGATCATCCATTCCGGGATCAGGGACGGTTCTCTCCGCGAAGCGGTATCTGAACAAGGCATTCCCGTCCTTCTGTACGAGGCGGGCGAAGCCCTTTACTTCAACGAATCAGCCATTCGCTCAGGGTGTCGCGGTATCATCAACGTCATGCGGGCGATCGGCATGTTGCCCAGAAGCCGGAAGGCCAAGGGCCAGGAGCCGATCATTTCTGAAAAAACCAGCTGGGTCAGAGCTCCCAGGAGCGGTGTCTTTTTCAAGGAAGCGCCGCTCGGCAGCCTGGTTCACAAAGGAGATGCTCTCGGCATCATCAATGACCCGCTGGGGGATGAAAGCGAGCCGATCAGGGCACCCTTTACCGGTGTGATTATCGGCCAGCTGACTTTGCCACTGGTGCACGAAGGCGACGCCCTGGTCCACCTGGCCAAAGTGGACGACCCGGATGAAGCGGAAGTCACACTTGATGACTATGCGTCAACACTGACCGAGGAAGACTTCGGTCTGGAGCGTTGAAACAACCTGTGCCGGCACCGGCACCTGGCTCACAGGAGTTCAAGAGTTATGGATCCGAAAAAAATATTGAAACTCGACTTTTTGCATCGGCCTATCACGACCGAGCTCTTCGGCATCAGAGCAAAAAAGGTTGGCCTGCCGCCCGGCTCGCTGATTCATGTCGGCAAGCAGAAAACTGAAAAGCCGGTCATCAGTCTGGTCGATTATTATCAGGATTACTTCGAAACCCGCACAGACATCACCATAGAAGAGACCACGGCGTTCAAAGAGACCGAAACAGTTAGCTGGATCAACCTGAGCGGTATTCATGACACCAGTATCATTGAGCTGTTCGGGCAACGGTTCGGTATCCACAACCTGGCCCTCGAGGACATTCTCAATACAAACCATCGACCGAAGGTCGAAGAGATGGATGGATACAGCCTGATCATCCTGAAGATGCTGTTTTTCGACGATGACATACAGAATATCGAAGCGGAACAGATCAGTCTGATCCTCGGCCCCCGCTATGTCCTGACTTTCCAGGAAAAGGAAGGCGACGTGTTCGATGGCGTGCGCGAGCGTTTGCAGCGCAGCAACGGCAGAATCCGTCATCGTGGGGCCGATTACCTGGCCTACGCCCTCATTGATTCAATCGTCGACAGTTATTTTCATATTCTGGAAAAGGTTGGTGACAACCTTGCCCAGTTGGAGGAAGACCTGCTCAGCAGCCCTGAGCAGTCGACCTTGGGCAGGGTCCACCATTACAAGCGTCAGCTGATGCTGCTGCGCAAATCGGTATGGCCGTTGAGGGAGGTCATCAGCGAACTCTACAAGGAAGAGTCGCCGATGATCAGGGAGGACACCCAGGTCTTCCTGCGCGACCTGTATGATCACACGATCCAGGTGCTGGACACCGTGGAGATCTTCCGCGACACGGTGTCCGGCCTGCAGGATCTCTACATGTCCGCGGTCGGCAACCGCATGAACGAGATCATGAAAGTGCTGACCATCATGGCTTCGATCTTTATCCCTTTGACCTTTATCGCCGGCATCTACGGCATGAACTTCGAATATATCCCCGAGCTCAAGTGGCGCTGGGGTTATTTTGCGATCTGGGGTGTCATGCTCGGCTGCGTCGCCGGCATGGTGCTCTATTTCAGGAGCAAGAAATGGCTCTAAATCCGACCACGAAACTCATGCGAGCTGGTTCGATTATCATCCTGATGTTGTGCCTTGTCTACCTAGGCACTTCCCCGGGGCTGGCCCAGCAAGAAACGCAATCGCAGGCGGAACCACAGGAAAAGACCTTCCCTGGCTTCAACGAGGTTGTTCCACAGGCTACTGCGCTGGCAGCAAAAATAACCGATGCCAACAACCAAATTAAAAAATCTGAGGGAAGACAATCACTCTATGACAATCTGGATGCCTTGCAGGAAAGCCTGGTCAAAATTGAAGAACAATATAAAGGCTGGGAGGATGTCGACAATTGGCAGGTCAACCAGCTACTGAGAGCACAGGCGATCTACCGCGACCTGGCAGAGGAGCAAACCAAACAGCTCAACGTCATCAACAACCAATTGCAGAAGCTGGAATCCTTGCGGGTGGCCTGGGGACAAGAAAAGAATTTCTGGCAGGGATGGCAGGAGTCTTTGCGCCAAACCGGTGTCAAGGTCCCCGTTGCAGAGTTCAAACGTGCCCATCAAGAGATTGACAGCTTGTTGCAA
>JAFDBW010000242.1 GCA_019313105.1 Deltaproteobacteria bacterium
AGGGCAACAGATGAACCATCTGTTGCCCTCTCTAGCATGAAGTCTGCTTGAACTTTGTCAGTAGCCGGGGCGGGCCGTTAGATCGCCCTCTTTTGAGGCCGGTTGTATTATGTTATCCTTTGTCATTGACAAATCCCTGGATGGATTTTCAAAGGGGTGGTTATGCAAAAAATCCGAATCGTTCTGTTTCTCATCGCCTTCGTGTTGCTGGCATCCTTTGCCGTCGCCAGCAACTTTGAAGAGGCCCTTCAAGCTCATGATTCAGGGGATTTCAAAAAAGCGCATAAGCTCTGGCTGATTGACGCCGAACAAGGCGATGCTGCCGCTCAAGTCAATCTAGGGGCTATGTACAACCTGGGTCATGGTGTACCACAAGACTACAAAGAGTCGGTCAAGTGGTATCGTCTTGCTGCAGAGCAGGGGAATGCGCAGGCTCAAACCAAGCTGGGGATTATGTATAACCTGGGCAAAGGTGTGCCACAAGACTACAAGGCGTCTGTCGAGTGGTTCCGCCTGGCTGCTGAGCAGGGGGATGCACATGCTCAATACAATCTTGGGCTTATGTATTTAAATGGTTATGGCGTCGTGCAAAGCTATGAAGACGCCTATGCCTGGTGGGTTGTCGCTGCTGCTAACGGTAGTGAAAGTGCCAGTGGAAATATGAGAGTTGCCCAAGGAGGGCAAATGACGGCCAAGCAAATCGAAAAAGGTCAACAGTTGGCCAAAAAGATTTGGACAAGGCTCGGCAATTAGAGCCAGCTCTTCTAGGATAACATCCTCCCAGCATTTTACGTAAACTTCCCTGAAAAGTGAGAATGCCCCCGATCAGAAGATTGAGGGCTTTCCTGCTTATATGGTGACATTTCAAAAAATACCCCACAGTCAGGAGGGGGGGGACTGTGGGGTATTCTGGTTAACGGGTTATGCGAAAGTTACGATCTCGGTTGTTGCAGACCCGTTTTCCACAACAACTCTTTGTTACTTATAAGATACAGATATGCCCTGTAGAAATAAACGTATAGACTCGTAAAAAGAATGGCCCTATGCAACGAAAGTCATCTGTGCAAGAACACAGTTCTATGCTCTGTTAGACATCCTGAATGTGCCTATGTATCAGATGCCCGTTTTCGTCACAATAGTGCAGACAAAAAAGAACAGCTCCCGGTTGCTCGAGAGCCGTATATTCTTAACGGCAAATTCAGCCTAAACCATCACTATACAGAATGTCGTCAAAATGAAGATATAGAGAATTCATAAATTCCTTTCTTTTTTTTGTGTTTTTGTCCTGAACAAATGTCACGCAAGAATAAAAATAAACAGATTTGTGGTGGTCTTGCTGTTTCCACAAAGGCCTTTATGGTTTAAGCTGTGTGGGTGAGGTGAATATCCATGAATCAGAAATATACTTCTGTCGCCGTCCTCGGGGCTACCGGTTACATCGGAGCCCGGCTCGTGCCGAAACTGCTTGAATCCGGGCTGAAGGTGCGAGCGATTGGTCGGAATCCGGACAAGCTCAAAGGCAGGATTTGGAGCAATTCTGCCGGTGTCGAGACAGTGTTCGGGGATGTGTTCGATATGGACTCTCTCGAGCAGGCGGTCTCGGGGTGCGAAGTTGTGTATTACCTGGTCCATTCAATGAATCCGAATGTTGGTGATTTTGCCGAGGCCGATCGAATTGCTGCAAAGAATATGGTGGAGGTCGCCGATAGAACAGGTGTCAGACGCATAATCTTC
Organism: Deltaproteobacteria bacterium; assembly: GCA_019313105.1. Classification (GTDB taxonomy): domain Bacteria; phylum Desulfobacterota; class Desulfuromonadia; order Desulfuromonadales; family BM103; genus JAFDBW01. Next base: position 1,735 of record JAFDBW010000242.1, read on the forward strand.
CTGGCCGGTCTTGGTGAAGAAAATGTTGATCTGAGTCATCATCTCAAATCGCGCCGTGAGGTTGAACAAGTCCTGCGCTCCGGCAATGTGCCGGTGACAACACTCAGGGCCGCGATGATTATCGGCTCCGGAAGTGCTTCCTTTGAAATCTTGCGCTATCTCGTTGAGCGTCTGCCGGTGATGGTGACTCCGAAATGGATCTTCACCGAATGTCAGCCGATTGCCGTGCGTAATGTTTTGCACTATCTGGTCGCCTGCCTGGATTGTCCAGAGACGGTTGGTGAGACTTACGACATAGGTACTGAGGAGATTGTCACTTACTGTGACCTGATGCGCATCTATGCGGAAGAGGCCGGATTGACAAAACGCCTGATCATACCGGTGCCGGTGTTGACGCCACGACTTTCCTCCTACTGGATTCATCTGGTTACGCCGGTGCCTGCTGCATTGGCCCGACCCTTGGCGGAAGGTTTACGGAACCCGGTTTTGTGCAAAGACAACCGGATCAGGGAGTTGATTCCTCAAAAGCTGCTTGACTGTCGGCAGGCGATCCGCTTTGCACTGGAAAAATTACGCCTGCAGCAGGTCGAAACGTCCTGGACCGATGCCGGTGCGGTGGCGCCTGTGGAATGGAGCACTCAGGAAGATCCTGACTGGGCCGGCGGTACGATTTTCAAGGATGATCGACGCATGCTGGTGAAGGGGACCGCCGAAAAACTCTGGCCGGCAGTCATGGGGATTGGCGGCAAGACCGGGTGGTACTATGCCGACTGGCTCTGGCACTTGCGCGGCTGGATGGACCGACTGATCGGTGGCCCCGGCCTCGGTCGCGGTCGCCGCGACCCGGCTGAAGTACAGGCCGGGGATGCCCTCGACTTCTGGAGGGTGCTGGCTGTTGACCCCGGCCACCGGTTGAAGCTGGTTGCCGAAATGAAGCTCCCGGGTGAAGCCGTTCTGGAACTGGTCCTTACCGAGTGTGTTGACGGAACGACGGAAGTCCGCCAATGTGCTCGTTACAAACCGCGTGGTTTGCTGGGCCTGTTGTACTGGTACTCGGTTCTGCCTTTTCACAATCTGGTTTTTGTCGGCATGCTTAAAGGGATTGCCAGAGCCTCGGGTGTTGAGATAGTCAGTGGCCCGACGACCTTATCTCTTCAGGGCGAGAGACCTTAAGGAATGTAGATGATTTATACAGTCGAAGACAGAACACCACGGCTTTAGCCGTGGATGAATGAGCCATGTTGTCGTTCGTCGCTGAAGTAAAATGGGGCGCACGGCAACTCAGATCCGAAGGATCTGTTGTTACAACTGGTTGCCTAGCAATCAGTTTGCGGAGCAAGAAGACCCCCGGGTAAACCCGGGGGTCTCTATGGAGTTTGAACAGGCCCTTCCTGGATTGTCTGGTACGGACAAGAAAACAATCATGAGCAAACGCCCTAAACTGATATTCGGTTTCGTTTCATTGTTGGCAACTCTTTGCGGGTGTGCTGTGCAGGATCGGTCTCTGCCGCCTCTGAAAACTGTCGCCGAGGTTGATTTGCAGCGCTATGCCGGTGTATGGCACGAAATAGCGCGTTTGCCCCACAGGTTCCAGAAGGGGTGTTATGCAAGCCGCGCAGAATATACCTTGCGAGACGATGGTTTGATTGGGGTTTACAATGAGTGTCGTAAGGGAGCTGCAGACGGACCGATCAAGGCGGTAAAGGGGAAGGCTCGTGTCGTTGACAAGCAGACCAACGCCAAACTCGAAGTCTCTTTTTTCTGGCCATTCTGGGGGGATTACTGGATCATCGGTCTTGATCCCGACTATCAATGGGCCGTAGTTGGTCACCCGAGCCGCAGCTATTTGTGGATTTTGAACCGGCAGGAGACAATGGAGGCAGAGGTCATGGATGGCATTCGACTGCGTCTGCAGCGGCAAGGCTATGATTTAAGCCAACTGCTGATTTCAGCCGTGGACTGATGCCGTGGTCCGATACGGCATTTAAAGTTTTTTCATCAGGACCGTACTGAATTCGTCAAGTATCCGGTTTTTGATGACCTCGCACCCCTGCCTTTGATAAGCCTGGCGCACGTCAAAATTGTATTCCCACAATATCCCTGACAAGAGCAGCGTCCCCCCCTGGCGCAACTTCTTGCTTAAAGGGTCTGCGATGCTGACCAGTATGTCGCCGTAAATGTTGGCCAGAATAACGTCAAACCCGGTCTCGCTGACTCCATCGAGAGTCCCTGTAATATGGGTGACACGATCCTCCAATTGATTAAGAGCGCAGTTGGTTCTGGCCGTTTCAACGGCCCGCTCTTCAATGTCGACGCAGACAGCATCTTTTGCGCCGAGTTTCAGAGCCGCTATGGCCAGAATCCCGGTCCCGCTGCCCAGGTCGAGTATCCGTGCGGCATCGAGCTCTGCCATGCTTTCCATGAGTTCGAGGCAACTGCTGGTCGTCTGATGTTCGCCAGAGCCGAACGCGCCACGCTGCATGATTAGGTCAATGCGGTCGGCAGACGGGTTGCTGTCCTCGGGAGCGATGCGGAATCTTGAGCCGATATTGAAGGGTTGATAGGTCATAAATAATGGTTAGGGGAAAGAGGTTGGGTAAGGGGTAGAAATTTGCTCTAACCTCTTACCCCTTTCTCTTTCCTGTATTACAAACCCTGGCTGCGCAGAATGAGCAGGGCAATTGTATATGTTATCGCCGAAATCAGTGTCGAGAACATGACGATTGTCCCGGCCAGCTCTGCATCTCCTTTAAGCTGGTCCGCCATGATGTAGTTGGCCGTTGCTGCCGGCGTTCCGGCAATCAGGACACCGATACCCAGGTCCAGTCCCTGTACGCCCATGGTTATGAGGAGTATTGCAGCGAGGATCGGCATCCAGATGGTTTTTGCACCACTGGCCAGGGCCGCTTTGGCCAGGTCGCCACGCAGTCGGTCGATTGAGAAGCCACCTCCGATTGCCAGGAGAGCGAGAGGCAATGTCATTCCGGTAGCAATTTTCAGGCTGCGATCCAGCACCAGTGGAACAGGTAATTCAAGAAAACTCCAGGCAATACCCAAGAACGAGGCGAGGATCAAAGGGTTCAGGGCGATCTGCCGCAACCAGAAATTGGCCCCTCGCTGTTCACCGTCGCCTCGATGCGGCCAGAGTAGAGCAAAAATGGCGTAAAGGTTCAGAAACGGGACGATAAAGCCCATCAGGATACCGGCCCTGGTCAAGCCGGTCTCTCCGTACGCGTTCAGGGTGATAGCCAGTCCGATGTAGGCGATGTTGCCGCGAAAGGAGCCCTGGCTGAAAACGCCTCTTGCGTTGGCAGGGTAATTTCTGAATACAGCATAGGCGTATGAGGCAAGGAAGGTGATGGTCACGGCAACGATCGATCCGATGACCAGTCGACCATTGAAATTGGCAAAGAAATCTGCCGTACCGATTTTGTAAAAAAGCAACAGGGGCAGGCAGACGTAGTAAACCAGCCGGTTGGTTTGCTTGAGAAAAACCGAGTCGATCAGTCCCAACCGGCGCAGCAGCCAACCGAGCGCAATGACTGAAAAAACCGGTAGGACAATATTAACAATGTCGGTAAAAAGGTTCATCGGTGCCCTTTATGCTCAATGCCAGTCAGAATACAAAATTCAGTCCATGGAATACAGTAGAAAGAGACCCGGTCTGGCAAATAGCTTCCTCTTTGACCTGAAAGATGACAAAAGGCTTGCCGTCAGTGAACCCTGGCTCTTAAATGATGGTCTTAACGAGTTGAACACCAAACAAATGCCCTGACATAACAGAATAATGAAGTTGACAGCCTTCGGCTTCGAAGCCGGCTTATCAAAATCATTGTATGCTGTGGTTCTATCAAGGCTTTGCATTTTGCCCCCATTGTATAATATTCTACACATAAGGAGATTGTCATTCGCCTGAAATGGTTTCTGTTAACCTGAGGATATAATGCAGGATTCCCGGAAGACATATTATCTGCGACTTGCAATAATTGCCGGGCTGTTGTTGCTGGTTACGGCCCTGCACTACCTGACTACGACACAGAAGGTAGGCGCTCACGATGTCTATCGGCGGCTCTATTACGTGCCGATTGTTTTTGGCGGCCTTTGGTTTGCTCTTCGCGGCGGCATCCTGACCTCGATCCTGGCGTCACTTCTTTATATGCCTCATGTGCTTTTCCACTGGCAGCACCATCCGTCCATTGCCCTCGAGCAGTACTTGGAAATTATCCTGTACAATGTGATTGGCGGTCTGACCGGGTTTCTCGCCCAACGCGAACAGCAGCAGCGGATCCGTTACCAGAAGGCTGCGGCAACCCTGGAAGACAGCTACCAGAAGCTCAGGGAGCAGGCCGACCAGATCATCGAGATCGAAGAACAGCTGCGTCGTGCAGACCGTCTCTCCGCCCTCGGCGAGCTTTCTGCCGGGATGGCCCATGAAATACGCAACCCGCTCGGTTCCATCAAGGGGACCGCGGAAATCCTGCGTGATGGGGTTGCCCCGGATGACCCGAAGCAGGAATTTGCAGACATTCTGATCCGGGAGGTCGATCGTCTCAACCGGGTCCTTGCGGATTTCCTGCATTTCGCTCGACCTGAGCCGGTCGAACATGGCTGTTTCGTTTTACAGGACGTTATTCGTAACGTCCTCGACCTGACCCAGCAGCAGGCTGCCCGGAACAATGTGGTCGTGGCTGTTGATTTAGGCGATAAGATCGAGATTCCGGGTCTCGGCGAACAGATCAAGCAGGCGTTACTTAACCTGGTCCTCAATGCTCTTCAGGCCATGCCGGACGGTGGATCTCTCAAGGTCTCTCTGCGCACATCGCCGCAAGAAGTGCATATCCTGGTAAGCGATAACGGCCCGGGCATTGCCCTGGAGGACCGCGAGCGAATATTCAACCCTTTTGTGACAACCAGAGACAGCGGGACCGGCCTTGGCCTCGCAATTACTCAACGCATCATTCAAGGTCATGGTGGGCGCATCAAGCTGGACAGCAGGCCCGGTCAAGGGGCCTGCTTTACGGTTTGCCTGCCCAGACCGCAGAGACAAATGGAGCATGTGGAATCATGAGCAAAGCAACACCGACGGCCCGGGACGAGAAATCCTCCCGTAAAGTCCTTTTGATTGATGATGATGATTCATTACGGCGCGTCACCGAATATTCGTTGCACTCTGCGGGTTTTCAGGTCCTCAGTGCCGCCGATGGCAAACAGGGCCTGGCCTCTTTCCGCACCGATTTACCGCAAGTTGTGATTACGGATATCCAGATGCCCGGTCTATCAGGTTATGACGTCCTGCAGCAGGTTAAAGCTGAGCGCCCTGAGACCATCGTGATTGTGATCACCGCCTACAGTTCGGTTGAGAAAGCTGTCGATGCAATGAAACAGGGGGCTTATGATTACCTGGTCAAGCCCTTCAGTCGTGACGAGCTGGTGATCCTCGTCGAAAAGGCCTTCAATCTGCTCGGCCTGCAGGAAGAAAACCAGCGCCTGCGCGATGAACTTGAGCATCAGATCGATTTCAGTCATATGATCGGTATTTCAGATGGCATGCAGAATGTCTTTGATATGGTTAGGAGGGTCGCCCCAACCGAGGCAAGTGTGTTGATTACCGGCGAGAGCGGTACCGGCAAGGAGCTCATTGCGCGGGCGATTCACCAGGGGGGGGCGCGTTGCAAAGCACCTTTTGTCGCGATCAATTGCGCGGCAATACCTGCCAATCTCCTCGAAAGCGAACTGTTCGGTCACGTCCGCGGTGCCTTTACCGGAGCCGTGCGTGACCACGCCGGAAAATTCGAACAAGCCCATGGCGGGACCCTGTTTCTCGATGAAGTGGGCGAAATGCCGATTGAACTGCAACCCAAACTGTTGCGCGTGCTCCAGGAGATGGAGGTTGAACCCCTCGGTGGCAAGGTCCGCTCGGTGGATGTCCGTATCATCGCTGCGACCAACCAGGACGTCGAGCATGCGATACAGGAAGGGCGCTTTCGCGAGGACCTCTTTTATCGGCTCGCCGTAATTCCGATTGAGTTGCCGCCGCTGCGCAAACGTGCCGAGGATATTCCGCTGCTGGTCAGACATTACCTTGAACGATTCAGCCGCGGGGCACCCCTGGATATCAGTGCTGAGGCATTGGCCTCCATGACAGCGTATCCATGGCCCGGAAATGTCAGGGAATTGCAGAATGCCGTTGAAAGGCTGGTTGTCCTGAGTCGCGGCGGGACGATTGAACACCATCATCTACCGGCCAAATTATGTACGCAGACAGCCATATCAAGGAACCGGGTTGTTGAATTGCCTGCTGAGGGATATCCTCTTGAAGAAATTGAAAAAGAGGCTGTTATGCAGTCGCTGGAACGCAATCAATGGAACCAGACCAGAGCTGCGGCGTTCCTGCAGGTGCCGCGTCACACATTGATCTATCGGATGGAGAAGTATGGTATTAAAAAGGCATGAGGCGCATGGCGCGTGGTGCGCGGCGCGCGAAAAATGCAAAATCATTTTTTTGGCAATTCTTTGGTTGATCATTGCTCTGCCTTCGACGGCTTATGAAAGGCGGTCGGCAGTGGTGGAAACGGTTGCCAAGGCCGGTCCGGCAGTTGTGAATATCCGCACGGAGCAGGTCGTTCAGCGTCGGACCACACCTTATTTCGGTTTCGGCGATTCCTTCTTCAACGAGTTTTTCAATCAGTTTGCCCAAACGCGCAGCTACCGGACTCAGGCGCTCGGTTCAGGGGCGATCATCGACAGTCGCGGTTTTCTAGTCACCAATGCACATGTCGTGGAGAAGGCGTCAAAGATATATGTGGCGTTGCCAGGAGAACGCAAGGAACGTGAGGCGACAATGGTCGGAGTCGATCACTCGACCGATCTTGCTGTGATCAAGGTGGTTGCCGACGCGCCCCTGCCAAACCTCAATTTTGCTGACGACGATGATCTTATCCTGGGTGAGACAGTGATCGCGATCGGCAATCCGCTCGGTCTGGAAAACTCCGTCACGACCGGCGTGATCAGTGCACCAAAGCGCAGATTGCCGGACGGTGAGGGGGGTGTCTCGGTGTTTATCCAGACTGACGCCCTGATCAACCCGGGCAATTCGGGTGGGCCACTGCTGGATATCAATGGCCGTTTGATCGGCATCAACACGGCGATCATACAGCAGGCCCAGGGGATCGGTTTCGCCATTCCCATCAAGGTTGTCCGCCGTATCGTTGAAGACCTGATTGCCCACGGCAGGGTCAGGCCTGCTTATTCGGGAATCCTGCCCGGTGAGATCAGTCGGACCATGGCTCGCTCGCGGGGTGCCGGCGGAGTCCTGGTTACCGAGATTGACTCCGGTTCACCTGCGGAGCGCGGAGGCCTGCAGGTTGCCGATGTGATCCTTGAAGTCGATGGCATCCAGGTTGACTCGGCTTCGGAATATCTCTCTCTGCTGAGAACCTTCCCGCCGGAAGCAGAGGTCAAGCTGGCCGTGCTGCGTGGTGAAGGTGAAACTGTAGCAGTCGTCAAACTCGATGAACTGCCTCGCAATTATGCCTTCAACTACTTTGCGCGGCAGTTCGGCATCGTCGTTGAGGAAGACTCGCAGGGGGTGCTGGTAGCCGAAGTGTTGGAGAATTCCCCTGCGGCTCGCATCGAGATGAGGGCGGGCGACAGGCTGGTAGAAATTGAGGGCCGGCGAATAGAGAACCTGCAAGCTTTCGAATCCCGTGTTGAAGCTACCTTGGGTCGATTGCCGCTGAGATTTACCATCTATCGCGGCAACCGTGGCTACATCATTGAGTTGCCCTGACGATCAAGGTGAGACGATGAAACTTTTTGCTGATATGGATGATCCAAGACAGCCGGATATCGCCCAGTTCGAACTCGAGGAGTGGATCGACAGCTCTCCATTCGAGAGGCTGCTCGGCCTGAAGATCGAACGTTCAGCTGACGGAGAAGCCGTGCTCAGCATGCCATTCACGGTAAAGCTGGCCAACGGCGGCGGAGTCATGCACGGCGGTGCGATGACCGCCCTGGCGGATACGGCTGTCGCCATGGCGATCAAAAGCCTGCTGCCGAGTGGGACAAATTTTGCAACGACGGGATTAACCATGGAATTTCTCGCGCCGGTCATCTCAGGTGTTGTCTACGCATATGCCGGGGTGAAAAACACCGGTGAACGCTCCTTCGAAGGCGCATGCGAATTGCGTGGCGAGGATCGCCGGATCTACGCACGGTTCAATTCGGTCTTCAAGCTTGCACGGCAGCAGTAGCGGACGTTTTTCGCTCTCTGGTGGATCTGGCTGTCCAGACTGGTTGACATTTTTCTCCCTGTGGGTTTACATGAAAACAAATATCCAGTTTTTTCTATGTAAGATAATTCAATATAGAGCTATGTGTTTCATGAAGGGTTGATATATGCGACGTCTGATGTTGATTGTTCTGTTTTTGTTCATGGTTTGCGGTGCCGTTTATCTGTATACGATTCTCACATCGGTTCATTTGTCTATGGAGCGGGCAGAAGACGCGATCCTAGTTTCCTGGCCTGAGAATCCCGGCTTTTCCTTTGCCTTGGAACAGACGCCCACCCTGTCACCTCCGGATTGGAC
>JAFDBW010000243.1 GCA_019313105.1 Deltaproteobacteria bacterium
ATACGGCGACCACCGAGATCTTCGATGGCTACCGGGAGTTTTAAACCCATGCCGATGTGGCCGAATTCGCGATGAAACAGCGATGCAAGACAAAATCACAACGCAGCGGTTTCACGCTGCTGGAAATCATGATCGCACTGGCAATCGTCAGTATCGCCATGATTTCCCTTCTGGCGCTGGCCAATCGCTCGATCGGGGTTCATGACCGTCTGCAGCGGATCACCTCGGCAACGTTACTGGCACAACAGAAGATGGCCGAAACGGAATTGAACGCCCGCAAAGGGACCACGGAGGGAGCTGATGTGCAGGGTGTGTTCAATACCCCCTATTCAGCTTACCGTTGGCAGATCGCCTATACAGATACGCCTTTGCCATCGGTGCGGATGGTGACTGTCACTGTTCTCTGGGGAGACGAAGAGCGCAATGAACTGGTCGACCTCACATCATTCATTTTCTAGCGCCGAAAGAGGCTTCACTTTGGTCGAGGTGCTGGTTGCGATCAGCCTCCTGGCCATTTTGCTGACCTCTGTTTACGGTATTTTCTCCTCGGTCAGTTTGGCCCGGGAGCGGCTTGATGCCAACAGCGCAGAATATCACCGGGCACGGGTCCTGTTCGACCGCCTGGGGCGCGAACTGCGCGGGGCCTATTTCCGGGCCAGTGATCAGAACCTGGTTTTTACCAGCCGTTCGGTTGACGACGGCCCGGTAGAATTGGAGCTGACCACATCGGCGGTTTCTCCTTTGAGCCAGACGGGGTCGGGCATCGCCAGGGTGCACTACCTGCTCGTCGAGGACCCGGAGGATCCGACCGAGGGACTGGTCCTGATGCGCAGTGAGAATCCTGTCCACGAATCGACTGATGAGGGTGCTGTCGGCATGATGCGCATGGTGCCGGGGATCAAAGCCATGGCCCTGCGCTTCTATGCCAACGGCACATGGCAGACAGCGTGGGACGGACGAAAGTCCGGTCTGCCGGAAATGGTTGAAATTGAGTTGCAGCTGAGCACGGGCGGAGAGGAGCCGATCTACTTCATCTCGGCTTTTGAAGTACCCGAAGTGACGGTCCGATGAACGGCCGGCGAGGAAACCGGGGGATGGCTCTCCTGCTGGTGCTGGTCATTGTCGCGCTGTTGACTTCATTGTTGACGGAGCTGTCCTTCTCCACCATGGTCGATATGCACCTTACCGAGACTTTCCGTGACAACACAAGGGCTTACTACCTTGCCAAAGGGGGGGTCAACGCCGGTCGCATGATTCTCCAGGCGGACAACAATAATTACGACTCGCTGGATGAAACCTGGAGTAATGGTGTGATCAACTACCCGGTCGGAGAGGGGAGCGTCACCATCCTTATAGAGGATCTGGACGGCAAGCTGGATATCAACGGCATGGTTGTCGGCAATAACCCGCAGGCCATCGTGACTGACCGCTTTTACCGTTTGCTGGTTGCCATAGGCCTCGACAAACTGGCAGATCCTGCAGAGCTGACAGCCGCATTGATCGATTGGATGGACACGGGCGATGATCCCTACACGGAGATTCACACCGATGGTCAGAGTTTGCCTGTCTCGGGTGCAGAAGACATTTATTACAAGAGCCTGTCGCAACCCTACCGGTGCAAGAATGGTCCGCTCGAGACACTGCAAGAGCTCTCCCTGGTCAAGGGTTTTACACCTGAAATCGTCAAACGAGTCAGCCCGCACCTGGCTGTAAACGGCACATTGGCAATCAATATCAATACTGCCAGCGCCGAAGTCCTGATGTCACTTGACTTGCAGATCAACCGCGATACTGCCGAAGCCATCATCGACTATCGACAGACGGAACCGGTCAAAAGTGTCGCCCAATTAGAGACAATCCTCACGCCAGAGGACTACGTTGTTTTAAAGACCCTTGGCAATATCGGCCAGTTGGGTACGAAGAGCCATACTTACCGGGTTGAATCTTACGCGATGGTCAACGACGGCAGCCGCCGGTTGATGGCGGAGATTGACAAAAGAAACAATAAGCTGCTTTTTTTCAAGGTAAATTAATGTTATGAGCAAGCGATTAATCGGCATCGAAATCGGCAATCGTGTCCTGCGCGTTGCCATTCTCAACCAGGACAAGGGGCAGATCTCTGTCGGATCCCTGCAGGAAAGAAGCTACGCGGATGCTGTTGAGCTGACCGATCACCTGCAAGAACTCCTGGCAGGTGAATTCAGGATCGGTGACCAGCTAGTGACCCGACTGCAGGCCCGGACAGCTTATGTCCGGCGGCTCGAATTCCCTTTCCAGGATGAGAAGAAAATCGCTGCGGCGATTCCTTTCTCACTCGCCACTCAGCTGCCGGTTGCGATCGATCAATGCGCTACGGCGATCCAGATGGGCCAGCCGGCCGAACAGGGGGCAGCAGTGCTGGCGGCTGCTGTTCCCACTGAAAAGCTCCTGTCTCTGCTGGGCACATTCGAAGCAGCGAACGTGCCGCTGCACCTGGTCGACCTGTCGCCGTTTTGCTATGTAGCAGGTCTTGGCGAACAGATCAGTGATAGCATCTTGGTCTGTGCGACAGATCAAGAAACTACCGTTGCCCTGGTGCAAAACGGGCGTCTGGAAGATTATCGCGTTCTGCCGGCCATTGCGCCCCCCCCCCAGGCGGCTCAACTTCAGCAAATTCTCAGGGACATCAGAGTTATTAAGCAGATCGCCGGCGCAGAGGAGCTTGGCATCAGCCTGATGGGTGAGAGGGGCACCTCCGGATTGGCAGAAGCTCTACAGGCCTCTGAACTTAAGGTGGAAATTCTCTCTCTTGATCTCGGCGGACAGCTGATAGATGGCACTTTTTTACCGGCCGTGGCGCTAGCGCTCCGGGCGAAAGCCGCCAGGGCCGAGCGGTCTTTCAATTTTCGTCGCGGCCAGTATGCCTTGAAGGGAGAATGGGCCAACCTGAAGCGCAAGCTGGTCCTGTTGGCAGCACTGCTTGGTGTGACGGTGCTTATCTTGATCGGTTCTATGGCTTTCAAGTACAGCGACCAGGCTGGCCGTGCTGCTCAGTTGCAGGCGGAGATGGTTGATGTATACCGGTCGTTGTTTCCCGAAGCCACGACCATCGTTGATGTACCATTGCAGCTCAGGAGTGTGATCCGTGATCTGCAAGAGAAAGGCAGCCTGATCACCGGAGGGCATGCTTCGGCGCTTGCCGTCCTCAAGGAAATTTCCCGCTTGCCCGATCTTGCCACAGTTGAATTCCAGGAATTTGCGATGAGCAACGAAGAGGTGAAGCTGACTGGACGAACGGCATCCTTCGAAGCAGTCAACCAGATGGCCGGGGCGCTTGGCGAATCACCCTTATTTAGCAAGGTCCAGGTTAGCGATGCCAAAATGAGTCTTGACGGCAGCCGGATAGACTTCCGTCTGCTGCTCTCACTTGTCAGTCCGGGGGCCGAACAATGATCAGTCAACTGAACCAGAGGGAACGGATTTTTGTGATCGTCGGAGGCTTAGCCCTCATCCTGACCCTGCTTTACTATGCAATAGTGGCACCTTACAGAAGTGCGCTGGAGCGATTCGACCGCCAGATTGTGACACGCAGCGGGCAGTTGCAGGAGGTCAAATCCCTGCAAAAAAGATACCTGGAGCTTCAGCAGCAGATGGCCCAGGTGGAGAGTCTCCTGGGAAAAGGACAAAATTTCTCCGCACTCACTTTTATTGAAAACCTGGTCGGACAAACCGCCGGACGTGAGAACCTTTTGTCCATGCGACCCCAGGTCCCTGAACTCCGCAACGAATTCACCGTCGATTCTGTGGAGATCAAACTCGAGAAGCTGACGATCAAGCAGGTCCTCGAATTGCTCTCGGGCATTGAAGCTGCGCCCACCCCCATGCAGGTCAAGAACCTCTACCTCAAGCAGCGCTTCGATGATCAATCTCTGCTTGATGCAACCATGACCATTACGGCCCTGAGAAGGACGACATGAGATCTTCTGCCTGGTCACAAAAAAACAAAGGGCGCGACGCCGCCTGGCAAAGACCGAGTCTCTTGGTGTTGGCCGGGGCTGGCCTGCTTCTATTGGGCATGCTGACAGGATTCTATCTGTTCTTCCCGACGGAAGCGCTGAGACAAAGGGTCATCCAGGAAATCGAGACAAGGACCGGTGCCGAAGTCCAGATCGGGCAGATGGCGCTTTATCCGCTGCTGACCCTGGATGCCAGCCAAATCACTTTTGGCGTAACCGGCTTGCCCCAACCTATGCAGATCGAGCAGTTAAGCCTTGCGCCACAATGGTCGACATTGTTGTCCAGTGATACAGGAGTGCAGTTGCAGGCCCAGTTCATGGGCGGGTTGGTTAACGCAGAGGTACTGAGGACTGGAATGATCAACGCCATGGCGACAGGTCTGCGCTTCGACCTGCCACTGCAGAAGCCAATGGCCATGAATATAACTGGAAAGCTGGACCAGACAACCGTCAATGCAGCCACCCGTCTTGATCCTGAAACGAAAACGCAGCTCTCCCTGCAGCTTAGTGATGTCAGCATCGGTAACCTTGCTTTTTTTAAAGAGGACAGTCCGGGCATCGCCCTTGGTGAAATAGTTCTGGAGGTTAATGGTCAGGGCCGGGCTATGAAAATTAATGCGCTGACGGCGAAAGGTGGTGATTTTAACATTAGTGGTGAAGGGACTTTGTTCATAGGTCGCACGTCTGCAACCAGCCGCATCAACCTTTCTTTACAGATCAAAGCAGCAGATTCGGCGCATCCGACTCTGGTCTCCCTGCTTGAACTCTCTGCCCCCCCAGACGCAAATGGCGAACACCGCCTGCGTGTCACCGGAACGCTCGCGACTCCGACTATCGATCCCGTTAAATGATTTTTTTTGATCCCGATTCATAAAAAACTATGACTCCATTTATTATTACAGCATGTGCCGTCATTTCTTTGGCAACTGCCAACCCTACCAATATATATAAACACTGCAGTACCAAGGAGACCTGTCGTGAGAAATGAGGGTTGCCAATCCACGGGAAGTAGCCTAAGCCTCATCCCCGGAGACCTTCATATCATATAAAAAAACCCCACAGCCAGGAGGAAAATGCGGGGGACGGGTTTGATTAGGAGATAAAAGACGAAAAGTATTCTTCTGTTGAAATTTTTTACTTTTTTAGTCAGATATACGATGAGTAAAAAAAGGGGTGCCGACTAAGGCACCCCTTTTGTACTGCATGTCAACCAATAAATCAGATACCAGCAGCTTCTTCCAGCATCGCCGTAGTCACCGACTTCGGACGCTCGATGCCGTAGCCGAGAGCGCGGTCCCAGGTGATGTTGGCGAGGCAGCCGAGTGCACGGCCGATGCCGAACAGCACGGTGTAGAACTCGTACTGGGTGACACCGTAGTACCACTGGATGACGCCGGACTGTGCGTCGACGTTTGGCCAGGGGTTCTTCGCTTTACCATGCTCAGTGAGCACGCCAGGAGCAACTTCGAAGATCATGCGAACCAGCTGGAAAAGCGGGTAATCTTTCAGACCTTCAGTCTTCATGCAGAACTCACGCTGCGAGGTGTAGCGAGGGTCAGTCTTACGCAGAACGGCATGACCGTAACCCGGGATAACCTGACCGCTGTTGAGGGTCGCCCAGAGAGCTTCCTTGAGTTTCTCCTCGGTCGGAACTTCGCCGCCGAGCTCTTCCATGAAATTCTGAGTCCAGCGCAGCACTTCCTCGTTGGCGAGACCGTGCAGCGGGCCGGCCAGACCGTTGAGACCGGCACTGTATGCATAGTAGGCGTCGGAAAGAGCAGAAGCAACCAGGTGAGTCGTATGGGCAGAGACGTTGCCGGACTCATGGTCAGAGTGGAGGATGAAGTACATACGGGCAACGTCGTCATAAGGAGCCGGGACACCCATCATGTGTGCGAAGTTACCGCCCATGTCGAGGTTCGGATCAGCAGCGATTTGCTCGTTGTTCTTGTACTTCTTACGGTAGATGTAAGCACCGATCGGGCCAAGCTTTGCCATCATGTTGTTGGCGTCTTCGTACATGTCTTCCCAGCAGGTCATCTTGTTGAACTTGACGGAAGCATAAGTCTTGGCAAATACCGAGTCACGCTGCATGGCGAGGACGGCACTGGAGAACATGGCCATCGGATGGGCATCTTCCGGCAGTGCGTTGAGTACGTCATAGACATATTGAGGAACCACGGAACGCTTCTTCCAGTCTTCAACGACTTCCAGGGTCTGCTCCATGGTCGGAACGTCACCGGTCAGCAGCAAGTACCAGAAGCCCTCGACAAACGGATAGTCGCTACCGGGAACTTTCGGCAGGACGTCAAAGGTCTCGGGGATGGTCATGCCACGGAAGCGAATACCTTCAAAAGGATCCAGGTAGGAGATATCGGTGACCAGGCACTTGATGCCACGGGCGCCACCGATAGCTTGAGCGATAGTGACATCACCCAGTTTGACATCACCGCACTCCTTGACCAACTTGGTGGTCCGGGGACGATGCGCATCAATTTTCTGACTTAATACTGTTTTCAGTGTCGACATACTCTCTCTCCTTTGGAATGAAATGGTGGCAGGCAGACCGCCCGCCAGAGTGAAACTGTCCCTTGCTTACAAGCAACTGCCAATGACAAATCATCCCGTCGAAAGCCCGACTGCGGTGCGCAAGACCCGCACCAAACAAACAGAGCAAATGCGGCGGGAAAATAATTAAAGCAGACAAAGGGAACATCCTTGTGATTCTTTACCCTTTATCATTTCCAAATAACGTTCTAACAAGTCACCCCGCAACTGTCAAGCCGATTTCGTATACAGTATGCGATTTGTCGGTGATTTGTTTTCACATAAGTCGGCCATTTTCATTTGCATTCCAATGTCAAAATGATAGAATGCCCAAAAATTAAGCAGAAGCCGTCGGGCAAAATTCATGCGAATTGGCACACTGAAGCTGAAAAACCCTATATTTTCCGCACCTATGGCGGGCATTTCCGACCTGCCGTACCGATTGATCATGAAACGCCACGGCGCCGCCATGGTATTCACCGAGATGATCAGTGCCAATGGCCTGTTCTTCAATGGTAAGGCGACCCGTATCTTGCTGCAATCGCGCCAGGAAGAGCAGCCGCTGGCGGTTCAGTTATTCGGCGATGACCCGGTTCGCATGGCGGAAGCGGCAAAATCCGTTGCCGAAGGGGCCGATTTGATTGACTTGAATCTCGGTTGCCCGGTGCGCAAGGTGACTCGTTCTGGTGCAGGAAGCGCCCTGCTGTGTGCACCGGCCAAGGTTGCCGGGATCATCTCTGCAGTCCGCAAAGCGACGGGCAAGCCACTGACCATCAAGTTCCGCTCCGGTTGGGACTGTGACTCGGTCAACTTCATGGAAATTGCCCGGATTGCCGTTGAAGAGGGTGTTGACGCCCTCACCCTGCACCCGAGAACCCGGACGCAGATGTTTGGCGGCCAAGCCGAATGGCAGCAGATCAGAGCCCTCAAGGAATCCTTGACTGTCCCGGTCATTGGTAGTGGCGACCTTTTCGATGCAGGCCGGATTAAAACCATGTTTGCACAAACCGGTTGTGATGCGGTCATGGTCGGGCGAGGCGGATATGGCAATCCATGGATTATCGGCCAAGCCCTCGACCTGCTTGCCGGGAGAGTGCCCAGAGAGCCAACAACAAAAGATCGTTTCATCACGGCAAGGGAGCATTTAGAGCTTTGCCTGGAAATTTTCGGTCCCAGGAAAACTCTTGGGCAAATGCGCAAACACCTCTGCTGGTATGTCAGGGGGATGGACAATGCAACCGGCTTCCGCGCCGAGATCAACCAGGCCAGAACAATCAGTGAGATGAGCCGCCGGCTCGAGGATTTTTTTGCCCATGCCGCATGACAGGTCTGATTCCACTGCGAAAACCTTTGCGGGGGATTCAATTTCGAATCTCTACGGCATGATCCTGGATAATATTGACCGTGCCGTAATCGCCTTTGACAGCGACGGCAGGATCACGTTATTCAACCCGGCCGCAGAAGCCCTCATGGAGTGCTCATCACGCCAGATCGTTGGCAAGAGTTACCAGGACCTATTCAAGAACCAGGAAACACTGCTCTACCTGGTCAAAGTAGCACTGAAAGAGGGCCGATCGATCACTGACGACGAAGGACTCTTCCTGCATCGCAGCAACGCCTCACCCTTGCCGGTTAATGCCTACACGGCACCAATCTTCGCCCAGGGAGGCAACCAGAACGGGGCTGTTATGATCATCCGTGACCTGTCTCGCATCAAGGAACTTGAAGGGACCCTGCGAAGAGCTGACCGCCTGTCGATGCTCGGGACATTGGCCGCCGGACTGGCCCACGAAATAAAGAACCCGCTTGGGGGGATCAAGGGTGCAGCCCAACTGCTTTCGATGGAACTCTCGAAGGGCAGCCCTCTGCAAGATTATACGCAAATCATGATCAAGGAAGTTGAGCGCATCAATTTCATCATTGAAGAACTGATGGACCTCGGCAGTCCGCGTGAGCCAGAGGTTGGTGATGTCGATCTGGCCAGAGTCTTCAATGATATTGTCCTCCTGCAGCGTGAAGCGGCACGCAGTCGGAACATTCAGTTCAAGCTCAAGCTGGATCCGAGCATCCCACCGGTGCAGGGCGACGAAGGGTTGCTTACCAGGCTGTTTCTCAACCTTATCAAGAACGCCGGGGAATCGATATCCCGTGAAGGAGTTGTGGTGATCGAAACCAGGATTGCCTCGAATTACCACATGACCGGACCCGGCAGACGTTCGTCACCGATGGTGGATATCATTATCAGCGATACAGGCTGCGGAATAGACCAGCAGGAGATGGACCGCATCTTTACGCCCTACTTCACAACCAAGAGCAAGGGCAGCGGCCTCGGCCTGGCGATTTCACAGAAAATTATCGAGGACCATAACGGCCTGCTGAAAATCGAAAGCACCCCCCATCAAGGGACGACCGTTACTATTTCCTTGCCTTTGCGCCGCTAGCGCCGGCAAGTCATCAAGGAGCATGAAGATGCCAATCAAACGGATATTGGTCGCGGATGACGAGGAAAGCATCCGCTGGGTACTCTCCAAATCGCTGAGCAAACAGGGATTCCAGGTTGATTTGGCCAGTGACGGACAGGAAGCCCTGCTGATGAGCCGGAAACAGAGCTACGATCTGGCGGTTCTCGATATCAAGATGCCCGGACTGTCCGGCCTGCAGCTGCTCAGCAAGTTCCAGGAAGAATGCCCCCAGGCCCTGGTTGTCATCATGACTGCCGAGAGCTCGATGAAAAACGCCGTCGAGGCGATGAAGCGCGGGGCCTACGACTATCTGACCAAACCCTTCGACCTGGATGCCTTGGACGCGATTATCTATAAGGCGCAAAAGGCCGCCGATGTCTCTGCCGAAGTCTCACTGCTCAAGCAGGAGATCAAGGATCATTACCAGTTGGAGCGCACGATCATCGGTCAGAGCCAGCCGATGCAGAGGACTTACAAGATTCTCGGTAAAATAGCCCCTTCAGATGTGACCGTTTTGATCTACGGTGAAAGCGGAACAGGCAAGGAGTTGATCGCCCGGGCCATTCACTTTAACAGTGCGCGGCTAGGCAAGCCGTTTATCGCCCTTAATTGTGCAGCCATCCCCAGTGAGCTTCTGGAAAGCGAACTTTTCGGCCATGAAAAGGGTGCTTTTACCGGTGCGACGGACAAGAAGATCGGCAAGTTTGAACAGGCCAAGGATGGCACCCTGTTCCTCGACGAGATCGGCGACATGCCTCTGGAACTGCAGGCCAAGCTGCTGAGGGTCCTGCAGGAGAAAGAGATCACCAGGACTGGCGGCAACACGACCATCCAGGTCAATACCCGGATTGTTGCGGCGACCAACCAGGATTTGAAGGAAAAGGTTCGTAGCAAGGAGTTTCGAGAAGATCTATATTATCGGTTGAATGTTGTTCCTCTGGAGTTGCCGCCCCTGCGTGAGCGCCAGGAGGACATCCCGGAGTTGGTTGACTATTTCCTGGCCAAGGCCGCAGATGAATATGGCACATCGGCGAATGGAGTGACAAAAGAGGCGATGGACATGCTCTGCCACTACGACTGGCCGGGGAATGTGCGGGAACTGGAGAACATTATCCAGAGAGCCGCCCTGCTCTCTCCCGATGCAATGCTCAATGCTGCCGATTTTCCGGGCCTGGTGTCAGGCCAGGGCAGCAGTGCGAACAACGCTTCACTGGAAGGGTTGATCAACCAGAAACTGCAAAGTTCTCTGTCACAGATAGACCTGCAGGAAATGGACAACCTCTACGAAATGGTCCTTCACCAGATGGAACGCCCTCTGATCAACATTGTTCTCGAGAAGACCCGAGGCAACCAGGTCAAGGCCGCCGAGGTTCTGGGCATCAACCGAAACACCTTGAGAAAGAAGATTCAGACTC
The DNA here is from genome assembly GCA_019313105.1 of Deltaproteobacteria bacterium. Taxonomy (GTDB): domain Bacteria; phylum Desulfobacterota; class Desulfuromonadia; order Desulfuromonadales; family BM103; genus JAFDBW01. The sequence goes on from JAFDBW010000243.1 coordinate 10,420, forward strand.
TCAATATCACAACCAAGCGCAACTGAACGAAGATGACTCAACAAGCGAGAGCCCCGGAAGTCGCTATCGTTGCCGCAATGGCCAGGGACCGGGTGATTGGCCTGGGCGACAGGCTGCCGTGGGAACTTCCGGAAGACCTGCACCTCTTCAAACAGCTGACCATAGGCGCTACGGTGATTATGGGACGTAAAACCTATCAATCGATCGGCCGGCCTCTGCCGGGACGGCAGAATATCATCCTGAGTCGTTCTTTGTCCGGCCTGCCTAGCGTCACGGTCTGCAACAGCTTCACCGCTGGTCTGGAGGCCGCCAGCCGATTCGGGCGAGCGGTCTTCATCCTCGGCGGCGCCGAGCTCTACCGCAAAGCCCTGCCGCTTGCCTCGGTCCTGCACATCTCATGGGTGAAGGAATCTTTCCGCGGCGATGTATATTTTCCGGAATTTGATCTTGCGGACTGGGCGGAAGTGGAAGAGCAGGACTATGCCGATTTTCACTACGTAAAATACCTTCGCAGGTCAACAGACAAATCCCACCGTTTATGACAACAAAAAAGCCGGCCATTCCTGGCCAGCTCTATGCCGCATAATCATCATCCCGCCGGGACTGGCTTTCGAAGCGTGTGTACTCGCCGAGGAAGGTCAGCTGCTCGACGCCGAGGGGACCGTTACGCTGCTTGCCGATAATCACCTCGGCACTGCGTTCATGGCCCTTTTCACAGCTGTTATCGCGTTTTTTACAGGCATCACAGTAAACCGATTCACGGTACAGGAACATGATGACATCGGCGTCCTGCTCAATCGCCCCTGATTCACGCAGGTCGGCGAGAATCGGTCGCTTGTCGGTACGGCTTTCCAGTGAACGATTCAACTGCGATAGCGCAATGACCGGCACGTTGAGTTCTTTGGCCAGGGCCTTGAGAGAACGGGAGATCTCCGAGATCTCCTGCTGGCGGCTTTCCGGATTGGACCCCTGCATCAATTGCAGGTAGTCAACGACGATCATGCCGATTTTCTTGTCCTGCTTCAGCCGACGGGCCTTGGCCCTTAGTTCAAGGATCGTGATGGCTGGCGTATCGTCGATATAGATCGGTGCCTCGGCAATCACCCCGGCGGCCGTAACCAGGGCAGGGAATTCGGACTGGGCCAGTTTGCCGTTACGCACCCGGCTGGCATCAATCCTGGCAACCGAGCAGAGCATCCGCTGAACAAGCTGCTCCTTGCTCATCTCCAGAGAGAAGATTGCTGAAGGGACCGGTTTTTTGGTATGGATTGTCGCATATTCCATCAAATTGAGACAAAATGCGGTCTTGCCCATAGACGGTCGACCGGCAATGATCACCAGGTCACCACCTTGCAAACCAGAAGTCATGTTGTCCAGGTCAACGAAACCGGTCGGAACACCGGTAATCTGCTCCTTGCGATTGAAGAGATTCTCAATCGTCTTGATGGTATCCTTGATGATGTCCTTGGTGGCGAAAAACGCCGGCCGGGACTTCATGTTGGCAATCTTGAAAATCTCGCTTTCGGCCCAATCCAGGGAAGCCTCGACCTCGCCACCTTCGTATCCACGGCCGGCAATCTCAGTGGCAACCTTGATCAGCTCACGGGAGATCGCCTTCTCTTTGACAAGTTTGCAGTAGTAGCCGATATTGGCCGCAGTGGGGACGAAATCAACCAGGGTGGAGAGATACGAGCTGCCGCCGACTTCCTCAAGCGTGCCCTGCTCTTTCAGCACAGCTGTCAAGGTCACCAGATCAGCAGGTTCACCACGATCAGAGAGGGTTATCAGGGCGGCAAAAATCTTGCTGTGGGCCGCTCGGTAAAAATCGGCAGGACGCAGCTGTTCAAGAGCCCGGTTGAGGGCTTCGTTTTCCAGCAAGACCCCCCCCAGAACAGACATTTCTGCTTCGAGGTTCTGGGGCGGCAGGCGATGTTCGGTGCGATCTGGCACGTTCGCCCCCAGTGGGAAGGCAGGGGCCTGCATCAGGCCCCTGAAATCAACAAAGGATTTACTTCTCTTCTTCGGCGGTTGCCGACTCGGCTTTTGTTGCAGCGGGCTCGGCAAGAGCATCTTCACTGGCGACCACCACCTTGACGGTCGCGTTGACACCCGCGTTCAGCCTGATATCAATATCGTGCTCACCGAGGTTCTTAATCGGCTGCTCAAGAAGAATCTTGCGGCGATCGATTTCAATACCCTGAGCAGCCAGTGCATCAGCAATTTCCATGCTGGTGACAGAACCGAACAGCTTGCCCTCTTCGCTGGCCTTGTGCACAAAATTGCACGTCACGGCTTCAATACGTGCCTTAACGTCGGCAGCTTCCTGACTCAGTTTCTCAGCCTTGCGAGACAATTGCCGTTTGTGATGCTCAAGCTCGCTGAGGTTGCGGTCGCTGGCGACAACCGCCAGCCCCTGCGGAACCAGGTAATTGCGTCCATAACCGGGTTTGACCTTGACAACTTCACCAATCGACCCAAGGCCTTTGACATTTTCAGTCAGAATCACATCCATCTCTTTATCCTCCCAAAATCCTCATGATTCAGGTTCTCTAGGTTTGCGAAAATCTGCCCAGAGGTCAAACACGCCAATACCGGTAACCAGCATGGGCAATGGGTTGACCAATGTGACCAACAGATAACCGATCGTTCTGATGACCGGCGAAAACGCTTTGCGACGGAAAAAGCAGTCGATAACCGCTAGGCCCTGCAGAAAATAAACCGGCAACAAAACAACCAGCACGTTCAGGGCAAAGGCTGCGAGCGGCCCGTCTGCAAATGCAACGGTAAATCCCGACAGGATCAGGACCCAGACCAGTGGTTCCGGCGCTTTCCATTCCGGAAAATTTTTGCCGGGCAGCGTATACCTGCCGCGTGCCAGCAGTGCCAGCATCAGGACCAGGCCAAGGATCATCAGGCCGGCAACGGTCATCACGATTCCGGGATAGGCCTTTTGCAGAAACGCCGCCATGTTTTCAACCGCCCGAGCGATCTCTTCTCGCTGGTCGACCGGCAAGTCAGTTCCGGCGAACATCTCCTGCATCACTGTCGTGGTCTGTGCAATCTCCTTGTCAATCAAGCTGCCGGTCATGGCGAGTGGGGATTCACCGGTCGCGACCGAGAAGATCAGCAGCCCGCCAACGCTTGCGGCAACCATGACCGAGAGAACCACGACCACCGCCTTGTCCCAGGCCATGCCGCGATTCAAGAACCATGGCAGGGCAGCACCGGGTATACCGAACTGGACCAGGTAGATAACCCCCTGCGCCGTGCCTCCGGTCAGCAGGACGACAAGCAGGGTCAGTGCGACGGTCATGCCGCCAGCTGCCGACCCGTGTCGCATACCGACAAAAGCTGCCGGCAGGGGCGTAAACAGGTTCACGATTACTGCAGCAAAACCGAACGCTGCGTATGTACCGAATAACGCATACCCGGCCAACGCACCGAGTACTATGTATAGTCCCCGCTGCATAGTCATCGTCTGGCTGTTGTAATTAACCTCTCTCGAGAGAGTGGCTTGCCGTAAAAGGCAGCAGTGCGATATTGCGAGCGCGCTTGATTGCTTCGGTCAACTTGCGTTGGTGGTCCGCACAAGTACCGGAGATCCGGCGCGGGGTGATCTTGCCTCGTTCGGAAATAAAATAACGCAGGGAACGGATATCCTTGTAATCGATCGTCGCTTTTTTGTCAGCACAGAAACGGCAGACCTTACGACGTCCATAACGCCGACGAGGCCCACCACTGGTACGATTTCCATCACCATATGCCATGACTATTTCTCCTTCTTCATCGTTGTCAATTGATTAGAGACTCATGCTTTTTCGGTGGTCTCTTCGCCATCAGCCTCGGCCGCAGCAACCGGCGCTTCGGTCTCGACAGCCGGCTCTTCCGTCGCTTCGACATCTGTATCCGCTTCGGAAGAAGGCTCGGCGACAACCGGTGCCTGGTAACCATTCTCCAACACAACTGTCTGGAACTTGATCACCATTTCATCGATGCGCATACGGCGCTCGAACTCGGCGATAACCGTCGGCTCGGCGTCGAAGATCATCAGGACATAACAGCCCTTGGACTGCTTTTTGACCTGATAGGCAAGGGTCCGGACACCCCAGTTTTCGACTTTGAGGACTTCCGCACCCTGATCCGACAAAATGGTCTTGTATTTGTCGATGATCGCGGTCTGGTCGTCCCCGACAACTTCCGGGTGGACGATGAAGATTGATTCGTAGGTTCGCATAAAAAACTCCTCTTGAGTTATTAGCCCCACTTGGCGGAGCAAGGAGCGGAAGCACCCAACATACTTCCGTCGAAAGAACTTTGTTTTCTACCACACACTTAAGCGTGAGGCAACGGAAAACTCTTAAAACCGGTATCAAGAATTCCGTATTTAGAATCCAGTAGCTAAGCGGCTACTTTTCTACTATTTGCATTCTGAATTCTGAATACTGGCGACTGAATTCCTGCCTCCAGCCAGAACAGACCGGTTGCCGGTTACGGATTACCGATCTCGGTTATTCCAAATGATAAAAACGATAGCCGGGGCGCTGCCCCGGCTATCGTCATGTCTACCTATTTAAAACCGGCTCAAATCAGCAGTGGTGCAATGACCAGAGACACGACACTCATCAGCTTGATGAGAATGTTCATGGCCGGACCGGAGGTGTCCTTGAAGGGATCGCCGACCGTGTCGCCGATCACTGCGGCATTGTGTGCGTCGCCGCCCTTCTCTTCTCCGGTAAGTTTACCTTGTTCAATGAATTTCTTGGCGTTATCCCAGGCCCCACCACCGTTGGACATCATCAGGGCGAGTAGGACACCGGCGAGGGTGGCACCGGCGAGCATGCCGCCGAGAGCTTCTTTGCCGATAATGAAACCGATCAGCACCGGGGCGATAACTGCAACGACACCCGGCAGGACCATCTCACGCAGTGCCGCCCGGGCAGAGATATCAACACACTTCGCTGAATCCGGCTTGACGCCTTCCTTGCCTTCGAGCAGGCCGGGAATCTCACGGAACTGGCGACGGATTTCTTCGACCATCTGGGCCGCTGCGCGACCAACGCTGGTCATGGTCAGGGCGCCGATAAAAAACGGCAGGGCGCCACCGATCAACAGGCCGATCACGACCTTGGGATCGATCAGGTTGATCGTCTCAAGTTTGACCGTCGTTGCGTAAGCCGAGAACAGCGCCAGGGCCGTCAGGGCAGCGGAGCCGATGGCGAAGCCCTTGCCGATAGCGGCTGTGGTGTTACCGATCGCATCGAGGCCGTCGGTGATCTTGCGAACATCGGGGCCAAGGCCTGCCATCTCCGAGATACCGCCGGCATTGTCAGCAATCGGGCCATAAGCATCAACCGTCATCGTCACACCGACAGTGGCCAGCATGCCGACCGCGGCGATACCGATGCCGTATAGGCCGGCAAAGACATTGGCAACGGCGATGGCGACACAGATGATCAGGATCGGTCCTGCAGTACTTTCCAGGCCAACAGCCAGGCCGGTGATGATGTTGGTTGCCGGACCGGTCTTGCTCGCTTCAGCAATGCGGGCAACCGGGCTGGCCGCGGTGTAGTATTCGGTGATCTGTCCAATCGCGACACCGGCCAGACAGCCAACCAGAACCGCAAGGAAAACGCCGAACTTGAGACCCATGCCCCAGATGACCAGGATCGAAACAACCAGGAAGCCACCAGCGGCGACAAAGGTCGTATAGTGAAGCGCCTTGGCAGGATCCTGATTGCAAAGCTTTTTCATCGACCAGATACCGACAAAGGAGAAGATCAGGCCGGTTACAGCCAGGGCGATCGGCAGGTACATAGCTGCAGCCCGAATGCCTTCACCGGTACCAAGCTTGGCCAGCAGTTCCGGGCTGGCAGCAGCGGCAATAGCAATCGTCGCGATAATCGAGCCGACATAGGATTCGAAAATGTCAGCGCCCATACCAGCCGTATCGCCGACACAATCGCCGACGTTGTCAGCGATCACGCCAGGGTTGCGCGGATCATCCTCAGGGATGCCTGCCTCAACCTTGCCGACCAGGTCGGC
>JAFDBW010000244.1 GCA_019313105.1 Deltaproteobacteria bacterium
GAGCGGCCAGGGTCTTGCGTTTGCGGTTACGCACGCGTTCCGTACGGACCTCGCTCATGAAGTTGCCACGCTCCATGGTCTCGTAGGTACTCTCGTAAAGTTCTTGCAGCAGGTGCCCTTTCCATTCTGACCAGACATCGGGCCCCACTGCCTTGATGTCAGCAAAGGTCAACAGGAAGAGCATCTTAAGGGTCTCGACCATCTCCATCCTGTTGGCAAAGTCCTGAATCAACTTGATATCGTGCAAGTCACGTCGCTGAGAGATGTGTGCCATGTCGAGGTGGTGGCGAACCAAAAACTCCAGGCGTTTACTGTCTTCTTTCGACAAATGCAGGCGACGGGCGATCTTGGGCATCATGTCGGCGCCCTTGTTTGAGTGATCCTTCCCTTCACCCTTTCCTATATCATGGAACAGAACGGCCAAAACAAGCAGTTCAGGCTTGCCGATATCTGCAGCGACGCTCGTATACAAAGGCTTTGACTCCCGGTATACCCCGGACCAGAGTTTTTCAATTTCCTCGACGGCAAAGAAAGAATGGATATCAATCGTGTAGACGTGATAGGCGTCGTGCTGCACCTTGCAGTAAATCCTCTTGAATTCAGGGATATACCTGTTGAGGAAGGCGAGATGGTGCATGTCCCTGAGTGAGCGTGCAGCACCTGTGGGACCACGCATGATCTCGAGAAACATTTCGGACACTTCGCGGTTACGGCGAAAGCTGTCATTGACCAGGGTGAGATTGTCGCGAATCTGTCCCTTGACGTCAGCGCTTAGAGTCAGGTCGTTTTGCTTGGCCAGCAGGAACGCACGCATCATTGCCTCGGGGCGCTCGACAAACAGGTTCTTTCGCGCAGTCTTCAGCTCACCACGGTAGCTGAAAAAGTCTTCTCCGAGATTGCGCCGGCCCAGTAAACCCAGCAGACCGGCCGCCGGGTCTTTATCCTTGAAAGCGCGGAAGATCAGCGATGAGGCCAGATGCTCCGTTTGGGTGGCCTGAGCGTAATAATCCTGCATGAAAAGTTCGACCGGAAGAGCCGCCTTGGTCCCTTTATAGCCGAAGAAGGCTGCGATTTTTTCCTGAGATTCAAACTGGAGCTGATCGGTCTTGCGTTTTGATTGAAAATGCAGTTCATTGCGAATCCGCCAAAGATAATCATAAGCATCTTCGATCCCTTGCAGCTCCTGCTCGGAGATCACACCTTTAATCAGCAGTTCGCGCAGATTTTTTGCCTTAAACTTGACACGAGCCATCCATACAGCTGTATGCAGGTCGCGCAGACCGCCTTCCCCTTCCTTGATGTTCGGCTCAAGCATGTAGACCGTGGAACCATACTTCGTCAACCGTGAAGTATGCTCTTCATACTTGGACTTGAGAAAGTTTTGACTGTTGCGGTTCAGAACAGGCTGTGCAACCTGTTTTTCAAATTCATGGTAAAGAACTTCGTCGCCGGCCAAAAAGCGCGTATCCATCAGAGCGGTGCGGATTGTCAGGTCCTGTTGAACCAGGGACAGGCAGTCGGACGCCGTGCGAACGCTGTAACCGACGTCCAGATTCAGATCCCAAAGCAGGTAGAGGACCCGCTCGGCAATCTTCTCCGCCAGGTCCTTGTTCTTGTCGCTGCAGTAGAACATGATGTCGATGTCGGACAGCGGGTTCAATTCGGCTCGTCCGTAGCCGCCCAGGGCGATCACAGCAGAACAGACTTTTCAGGAAGTCGGGAATTCGGCTGAGGCACAATGATACAGGTTGCGGACCAACTGATCGGCCATATCGGTGATGCAGGCGACCACCTCGCGTCCGCTGCCACCGGCCTTGTGCAGTTCGTGACAAACGTCACGGTGATAATCCAGATGGCTGCGCGCCGCTTCAAGCAGAGAGGTCCGTCTCTCTTGAAAAGAGACATCGCCAGCCAGCATCAGCTCTGTAGCAAAAAAATCGGCAGAGGGTTGCTGCTTTTCCATATTATCGGGACGCTATCAACCTGTTGCTGACGGCATATTCCTTGATGGCAGCGGCAATCGCTTGCGCTGCAGATTTCTGGTAACCACTGCTGGCGAGGCGTTTTTCCTCTCGTGGGTGGCTGATGAATGCAGTCTCCACGAGGACTGAGGGCATCGTCGCACCGAGCAGCACGTAGAAAGGCCCCTGCCTCACTCCAAGGTCGCGAATATTACTGTATTTCTTGCTGATGTGATGCACCAGGCTCTTCTGAATTTCAGTTGCCAGACGGCTTGATTCATTGATCTTGGCGTTGGCCATCAGGTCAAACAGGATCAGTTCCAAATCAGACACCTGCTTGAGCGACGTACCATTCTCTCGTGCAGCAACTGCTGCCGCCTTGTCATTTTTAGAGAAGTTCAGGTAGTAGGTTTCAATGCCGTATGCCTTGCGACTCTTGTTGGCGTTGGCATGCAACGAGATAAACAGGTCGGCACCGACCTTGTTGGCGATTGCAGTTCGCTCCTCGAGCGGCAGGTAGACGTCTGTGCTGCGGGTCAGAATGACCTCACAACCTATCTGTTTGACCAACTCCTTGGACAGCTCCTTCGCCAGCCTGAGCGTAACATCCTTTTCCAGGACACCATTCGGTCCGACCGCCCCCGGGTCTTTGCCGCCATGGCCTGCATCGACCACAATTCTGCGCAGCGTTGTTGTTGCGGGAGCCGTTCGAATGTGCAGGGGGGGCGGCTCTTTCGAGGTCTCCCCGAGCATCTTGGCGATGTCGTCATGACCAGTTTCCGGCAAGGCGCTGATCGATGTCTCGTCACGCTTCAATTCAGGCGACTTGTCACCGGCAATGTCAATAACGATACGCCATGGGTCAACCAGCGGAAACACCTTGTAGTCACCGATGCTGTGCAAGTCGAGGACAACCCTCACCATGCCGTCCTGCGGCTTTCCGGTACGAATGCGGCGCAGGAGTCCATCATCAACGATTGTCGTTTCCGCAAGTCTCTCGTCCAGACCGGTCCTTTTGATATCGACATAAAGCCGTGGCGGTATATTCTTGTCCGGTTCGGGAGCGAGATAATTTGTAGTGAATTGTGTCTCACCGGAGACATCGATGACGATCCGAGTATAGCCGGGGTTGGACCAGTGGCGAATCGATGTCAGCTGATTGCCGGCAGAAGAACCTTGCGACACGACCTTGTCCACGGAAGGCGAGGTTTCGTTCTTCGTCATGACTTCTTTGACGGGGTGTTGTTTTAGTTGCGGCGCATATCCAGCAAGGGCCTTAAGCCTTGAACTGGCCTTAGTGTGCATATCTCCCCGCGGCAGGGCACTGACCAAGCGTTGGAAAACCAGGTAGGCCCGTTGCTTGTCCTTCAAGGTTTCTTCGAGCATTTCCCCGGCGTGGAAAAGAGCATCGTCGGACAGGGTATTTTCGGGGTATGTGTCTGCAATCTCTTTGAAAAGTTCGACGGCACGTTCTGCATCTGGTCTGATGCGACTGATCCGGTATAACCCAGCGATGGTCTTGCCACACATGTACAGAGCGTCCGCACCACGCCTGGTTTCCGGGAAGCGCTTGGCAACCGACTCGAACTGGCCGAAGACACGCTCCCAGTTCTCGCGATACATCTGCTTTCGGGAAGAGTTCTGCAAAGCATAATACGCATCGCGCGCCTTCTGGTATGCCTGCTCGGCATTCTCGGCAAGGGCGGAGACCGGAACCATCAGGCCGACCAGGGTTATGATGCAAACGATCAAACGAATCATCTTTTTCACAGCATCTTCTTCAGTTCATCCAGTAGGTTCAATGCCTCTAATGGCGTCAGGATCGAAACGTCTGTTTCTTCAAGCTTTGTCCTGACACTGTCAGGCTGCTCAAAAAGCCCCAATTGCGGAGTAACAACTGTCTTGCGGTCCTGCCTGCTGCGGGCCAGGCGCGGCGTACCGGCCACATATTCCCCGGACTCGAGGTTATGCAGCACTTCCTTGGCTCTGCTGATAACGTCTGCCGGCAAACCGGCCAGGCGCGCGACCTGGATCCCGTAGGA
>JAFDBW010000245.1 GCA_019313105.1 Deltaproteobacteria bacterium
CATCGGCGAGACGACGATAATTCTCTTCAATTTGGCCAAGGTAGCTGATCCGACCCTTGTTCAGGAGCAGGCCAAGGAACTTGGACATCCCTTCGGAAAGTTCCATGGCCTTGCAGAGGTCTGTGAGCATGGCTTGCTTCTTGACAAGATCAAGAGTGGGGCTGACGAGCAGTTGACGCAAAAGTTCTTCCTGGGCCAGGACATCCTTGACCTGGGCCAGCTCGTCGCCGTAGCTCTCTACCGCCTTGTGTTCCACGCCGAGTTCAACCAATGCCTTGGCGTACCTTCTGGAAAGGGCACTGACGCTCAATGGAGTTCTCCCATTTTCTGCATGTATTCTTCGACCAGACGCTTCTGGTCATCAGCGGAGACCTGCTTCTTCAGCATATCCTCTGCCAGTTCCACGGCCAGCCTTGACGCCTCTTCACGCAACTCTATGCGCGCCTTGGCAACCACACCGGCAGCCTTGTTGTCGGCTTCCCGCTCTATCTTGTCTGCCATATCTTTGGCAGCAGCGATAATTTTGTCACGCTCCAGTTCGCCTTCTCGACGAATCGCCTCGGTGATCCCGGCAATCTCTTCGGTCGCCTTGGCCAGCTTATCGCTGTATTCCTTATGCTTTGCTTCGGCAGCGGCTTTGGCTGACTCCGCATCAGCAAGGGTTTTTTCAATCTCCTCAGTGCGCCCCTTGAGACCTTTGCGGATCGGCTTGGTCACAAAGTAGGCGAGTAAACCGGCCATCAAGGCAAAGTTGAAACAGCGGTAGATAAAATCCTTAAGGACTGCGCCGCTGTCAGCATGTCCACCGCCACCGGCAGCAAAAGCTGCAACAGGGGCCAGGATAAAGAGACAAAGGAGAAGGGCTCTGTAGATATATATGTTGTGCTTCATCAGATGGCCCTCCCCAGAACCTTGCCGGCAATCTCCCTGGCCAGGTCCTCGGTCTCATCGCGCAGGGCCTGGCGTGCAGTGCCTGCCTCTTCCTGAATCTGTTCCTTGATGGTTTGCAGTTTTTCCGCAGCCGTCTGGTTCGCTGCACCAAGGATACGGGCTTCCTCTTCCTGTCCGGCCTTGCGCAAGGTCGCACGTTCCTGGGCGCCCTGCAGACGAGCGTCCTGAAGCTGGGCCTCGTAGCGGGCTATTTGCGCCTGCACCTGTTCGTCGATATCATGAACCTTGGCTTTGGAGCTCTCTATCGCCTCCCTGCGTGCCTGCAAAGCGGCCCGTAAAGGTTTGAACAGGAGAGCGTTCAGCACAACCATCAGGATCATGAAGTTGGCAAACTGCAGGAACAGTGTCCAGTCTAGCTTGATCACCGTTTTACCTCATTTGTGTTAGCGCCAGGTTGGCACGTCGGTATACTGTATACAATCTTCAGAGACGGTTAAAAAAGGCCCTGACCCCCGGGGCCAAAGCAGGAGACAACTACCATAGCACCCTGATCATGTCAAGGAACTTTTCACAAAAAATACTGGCCCATGAGCGGATTTAATTATTTCTTGGTCGCTTCTTCAGCGGGCTTTACAACGGTGGCGATTTCACCGGTCGTCATGGTGATCGTCCCATTCAGCACAACGCCATCCTCCACCGATAGGGCCGGCGTTTCAATTGTGCCATCGACACTGGCGGGGGCACGCAACTCGACGCGACTCTTTGCCTTGATGTTGCCCTTGAATTTCCCGCTCAGGATCAGCGTACCAACCTGGACATCAGCCTGGATGTCGGCACTTTCGCCAACAATCAGGGTGTCGTGGGAGGTCACTTCACCACGGAAAGCACCGTCCAGACGCACGATTTCGTTGAACACCAGCTTACCTTCAAACTGGCTGCCGGGGCCGAGAAAGGCCTTGATCTCACTCTTTTCTATCGGGGTCTCTTTGCGCATCGGTTCTGATTCCTTCTTCTTGAACATCGGTTCTGTTTCCTGGGTTATTTGGCTTAAACATCTGAAATTATATTATCTTCTTTCGAAGAGCTCCAGCAAACGCTCGAACTCTTCCGCGGAATAATAGCTGATTTCGATCTTGCCACCTTTGCCGCCGCGCGTCTGTGGCAAGATATTGACCTTGGTGCCGAGACAACGCTGCAGGCGTGCTGCGAGGTCGGCCAGCTCCGGGTCAATCCTGGTCTTGCGTGCGGCGGGCTGACCTGTGCTCCCTTTGAGTTTTTTAACCAGGGCTTCGGTCTGGCGAACGGAAAACTGCTTGCGGACCACCTGATCGCGGGCCTCCTTGATACGTGCAGCACCATCCAGCGACAGGAGCGCCCGGGCGTGCCCCATACTCAGTTGGCCATCGATCACATCCTGCTGGATCTCCCTGGGTAGGCGCAACAGGCGCAGCGCATTAGCGACCGTTGGCCGTTCGCGGCCGACCCGTCTGGCAACTTCCTCCTGGGAGAGGTCAAAATTGCTCATCAGGTGACGATAGGCTTCGGCTTCTTCGATCGGGTTGAGATCTTCACGCTGGATATTCTCGATCAGGGCCATTTCCAGGGCCCAATCCTCCGAGACATCCTGGATAACCACCGGAACTTCCTTGAGACCGGCCTTTTGTGCCGCCCGCCAGCGCCGCTCACCGGCTATGATCTGGTAATGATCATCGGTATGTCGAACCACCAGGGGCTGGATGACGCCCTTTTCGCGGATCGAAGCGACCAACTCGGCCATCTTGGCATCGTTGAAGGTTTTGCGTGGCTGCTGGTGATGCGGTTTCAGTTCTTCGACCGGGCAGACGAAATACTTGTGGCGACCGTCCTGGGAAGCTGATGTGAGAAGGGCGCCGATGCCTTTGCCGAGTGCGGGTCGTTTGGCCATACTGGTTGCTACTCCATGCGGATAATTTCGCGCGCCAGTTCCAGATAAGCAGCCGCTCCCCGCGAAGAAATATCGTAGAGCAGGGCGGGCAAACCGTGGCTGGGTGCCTCAGAAAGGCGCACGTTGCGCGGGATCATCGTTTCGAAGACCTGGGCGGCAAAATGTTCGCGGATCTCCTCGCAGACCAGATGCGAGAGGTTGTTGCGCGCATCGAACATTGTCAGGAGAATACCGTGGATCATCAGGGCCGGGTTCAGTTCTCGCTGAATCAGGCGTATCGTATTGATTAGCTGGCTCAGCCCCTCCATGGCGTAATACTCGCACTGCAGAGGGATCAGGACGCTGTTCGCGGCGGTCAGAGCATTGATCGTTAACAGTCCGAGCGAGGGAGGGCAGTCGATCAGGACATAGTCGTACTGGTCTGTCACCGTCGCCAGGGCCAGTTTAAGTTTGTTCTCTCGTGCCAGAGCCGAGATCAACTCAACTTCGGCACCTATCAAATCAGGATTTGATGGGAGCAGGCGAAGCAGGTCGAGGCCGGTGGTCTGGAGTACCTGATCTGCAGAAGCCTCGCCGATCAGGGCATGATAGACGGTCTTTTCCATGCTGTGCGGATCAACCCCGACACCACTGGTGGCATTAGCCTGGGGGTCGAGATCAACCAGCAGGGTACGTTTCTCGGCAACGGCCAGTGATGCGGCAAGATTGACTGCCGTCGTGGTCTTGCCGACGCCGCCCTTTTGATTGGCGATGGCGATTACCTGGGCCATGCCTGCATGTCTCCTTGGGGTGAGTTTTTCGAGTCGCTCAGACTAACATAAGCACCTGGTTCTGCAAAGGAAATTTGCCCAGACGTGGTAAAGCACAAGATGTAGATATCATCATTTCTTAAAACACAATATGTGGTGGAAATACTACGAATATTCCATTTCGATCAGGCTACGGACCGCACCCGATACGGGCAGCTTCAAACGGTGCACTGTAACCGACCAACCGGTGTCCTGCAAGGTCTCTCCGAGCCCGACAAGCTCCTTGTCGCCATCGGGCCCCTTCATCGCCAGCAGTCGACCTCCGGGAGCCAGAAAGGGCTTGGCCATTATCAATAACTCTTCGAGAGAACACAGGGCCCGTGCGGTAACGATATCGAATCCCCTGCAATAATCCGGGTGATCGACCAGCGATTCGATACGGTCGTGCAGCGCGGTAAAACCGTCGAGACCGAACACCCTGATAATATGTCGCTGGAAATCGATCTTTTTACCGATCGCGTCGACAGAGACGATTTCGAGATCAGGGCGGGCAATCTTCAACGGCAACGCAGGAAAACCGGCTCCAGAGCCGATGTCGAGCAGGCGGCCGGTGCGGCCGATAAAGGGCAGGAGGGTCAGGGAGTCAACCAGGTGTTTTTCCAGGATTTCGTCTCGCTCGACAATCGCCGTCAGGTTGCGGCGGCGGTTCCAGCGCAGCAGTTCATCAACCAGCTTCTCCAGATGTACAATCGCTTCAGGCGTGACGTCCAAACCAAGATCGTCCAATGCCTCGAACAAACCCATAAAAGCCCTCAGCGTTTCAAAACACCCGCCAGGATGGCTGTTGCAGCGGGTGTGACGCCCGGTATGCGCCCGGCCTGTCCGA
>JAFDBW010000246.1 GCA_019313105.1 Deltaproteobacteria bacterium
AGTTGTCGCCTCAAACTGAAACAACAGAGGAGACAACTATGCTGACACAGGGGGACCAAAGACTTAAGTGGGACTTTCCTAAAAATACTGCATTATAAAAGCCACCGATCGAAAGATTGAGGGTTTTCGTGTTTTATAAATGGTGACATTAAAAAGACAACTTACCCGCTCACCCCGCTCCTTAAGGCGTAGTAGAAAATAAGCCCAATTGAAAAGCTTTTTCCTTCTTACGCTGCTTTTCCGAGTACATAGCCTTGTCAGCAAGATCCAGCAACTCTTCATAGGATTGGGGACTGTCATTTTCAAATGTCGATACACCAATACTGACCGAAATTAGCTCACTTTCGTGTGACTTGATCGTCACCCCCCTGATCATGTCACTTAACCTGTCGGCAAAATCTTTGCCTCCAGTGTAAGACGTATTCGGCAACAAGACAGCAAACTCATCTCCTCCGGTGCGAGCAGCAATATCGCTTTTACGAAGTATCTGATTAATAATTTTACCAATCTGCTTAAGTGCAACATCCCCTACAATATGGCCGAATTGATCATTAATGTTCTTGAAATCATCAATGTCAGTAAAAATACATGTCAATGGTAACCCATAACGCTTAGCTCTCGAGAACTCCTCTTCAAATCTGACATGGAATTGTTGGTGGTTATAGAGTCGTGTCAAACTGTCACGAAAAGCAAGATCTTCCAGAAGTTCCCGATTGGATTGCATGGCTTCAAAAATGATGGCATTTTCCAAGGCATTCCCTGAAATATTTGCTACTAATTGGCACAACTTGAAAATTCTTCCTGAAATCCCTCCTTTTAATGGAGACGTTGTTCTTAAAAAAAAGGTTCCAATGACACTCTGTTTTTTAATGATGGGAACAACGAAGAGTGAATTATCTTTCAAACCTATAATTTTATCTCTGACCGGCTCCAGTAAAGGGTTCCTTTTGATATCCTGAACAACGACGGGTTTTAGTGTGGACAGGGCTTTTTGAATTTCCGGATAATTTTTCAAGTTGAGTTTAATGTCCCTATTATCAGGGAGATCACTACTTGCTTTGACGATCAAGTCACCATCATCATCCAGACTGATGATCGAGCAACGAGAAACACCAGCGACCAAAGCCATTTTTTCAACAATGGATCTCAGGATTTTTTTAGGGCTTCTGGCAACGGAAATGATCTCCGTTAATGTCAGCAACATTAAAAGGTCTTCTTTTTCAAGAAATGAATAATAATTTTTGACACGCAAATGGGCATCTATGCGTGCAAAAAGTTCGCTTGGATAGAAAGGCTTATTCAGATAGTCTTCTGCCCCTGAATGTAGACCATTAATTATGTCTTCTTTCTGGTTGTACGTGGACAGCAGGATCAAAGGGATATGTTTTTTTGCAAGTGCCCGTTTAAGTTGAGTGCATATATCAGCACCTTTGTTATCTTCTCTTTCCATGTCCAAGAGAATCAGGTCAATTTTTTCTTTTTGAATAACGCTGATTGCATCATTAGCATCTAAAGCTTCAAAAACTTTGTACGTTCCGACCAAATCATTTTTCAACATAACCCTTGAATCAGGATCTTGGTCAATAATGAGAATATTTTTCAATTGCCCCTCACAATTAAATATGTGTTTTAAAAATAATGACTGCTGACTGCACTTTTCTGTCTTACTACTTTTGAAAAAACTGAAGTATTAAATAGAAAATGCAGTTTTTTGTATGGTTCGAACTTGACATCATTAATTTCACTATGATGATCCTCATTACACAAAAACGATTTCGAGTAATCTGACATGATATTACCCAAATTTGTCACTGAAGCGTTGTGTTATGGCAAGTTTCAACCTTTTTTGCTCTTGCCTTTGCTCTTGCCATTATTGTGTTTATGTTGTTTGCCTTCGTAGGAATATAAGTCGCTCCCTTGCTTCAGTGCGTGAAACTCTCTGGACCCCGGTTTGATACCTAAACTTTTTGCCAAAGCTCCCCATCCTTTGCTTTTGTCAGACCTGTACTTACTTAAAATATAATCGGTAGACATTGACGACATTTCGCCCAGCCGAAACACCATGTAAGCATCTGCTGGTCTATCAACATTACCAAGCACCACTCGGACCTGTGCATCACCAATTTTAAAGCGAGTAGACAATTGCGCTCTAAAACCAGAGGGGTCGGCATCGGCCTTAACATTTAGATCTCTAGTCCAATCGAAACTTCCGGCGACAACGATCGTTGCAGAAAAAAATATCGTCAGCATGATCAATATCAAACTTCTGATGGTTTTTACTTTCATCATTTCCTCCTATGAATAATTTCAAACGGATAAAAAGATTAAAGCATCATTCGTGCCTAATTGTTGAGTGCCAGCACGTGACTTTTGAAAATCAAGAAGGAAATCCTTGCCTTATTGTGACAACACTAACTTTTAGATCACGGTTTCTTTCGACAAGAAAGTTCATTTTAGCGTCACTGACCGATGTGTTACAGGTAACTCGACTATTTATGTAAAAAATTGGTCACCATTGCTGAATTGAGTTCTTGTGTTAAGGTTGAATTTCACACTAAAAAGAAAGGATTTTTTATGGCTGATGAAACTAAAAGCTTCTGCAAAGACATTGAAAGTCACCATGTTCATCTTTGCACTCTCAGCGCAGAGGGCCGCAAGGAAATGGTTAAGTGCCTTTCCGGACGTGCTGAATATAAATGCGGTAATTGTGGTATTAAAGCCAACTTTCCTGGTAATGTCTGCGATCCTGTCCAGCTACCCGAAATTGAATGGTTCGGTGACGGTGCAGACAACATAAATCTTGAAGGGCATTGCCGATGAATTAAGGGGCCAATATGACAGATATTGCATTGGTCACAGGTGGCGGAGGCACGCTGGGAACAAACGTTGCAAAACGGTTTATCACAAAAGATTGTCGTGTTGTTCTTGCAGGGAGAAGCCAAGACAAGCTGGATGCTAGCCCGCTCAAAGATGTGTTAAAGTTTGCCGCAGACCTTTCTAACCCCGAGAATGTTGAGCAACTTTACCTTGCTATCCTTGAGCGATACGGCGAGCCTCCTTCTCTACTTGCACATTGTGCCGGAAGCGTGATGGTTCGGCCGATGAATCGTATTACTCAGGAACAGTATCACAATTGCGTGCGAAACAACTTAGACACGGCATTTTTTACGTTACAGAAATTCGTTCAAGTTTTGCTTGATCACAAACTGCCTGGTTCAGCGGTACTAGTCAGTTCAGTTGCCGGACGAATCGGCATATCCAATCATACTGCCGTTGCAGCCGCAAAAGCTGGTATTGAAGGATTGGTTCGAAGTGCTGCGGCGGATTATGCCAGTCGGGGGATTCGCATAAACGGTATTGCCCCAGGCTTATTTCCAAGCAACTCTACCAAAGGTTTTTTCACAGGAGACAAGGCAGAAGCCCAACTGGCCGCGCAATATCCACTCGGTCGATACGGTTCTGTTGATGACGAAGTAAATGCAATCTGCTGGTTGTTATCCGGTGAGGCAGATTGGGTTACTGGGCAGATACTGTCAGTCGATGGCGGATTCAGTTCTATCCGGCCTTTGGTTAAAGGGTGATCGTTTTTCTTACAAGTTGTTAAATTTTCAGAAAGGTTTTCAAATGCAGAGTCTTGCCATTCTATGTCAGCTTGTCATTGCGCTCGGTATATTCAATGTATGGATTATACGCTATGGCAAAGAAACCAACTGGCGTGGCGGCGAAGCTAAAAATATGAAAGAAGAATTTGCAGCTTATGGATTGCCTGGTGGATTTATGATTTTTATAGGAGCAGCAAAAATCCTTTTGGCCACCTGTCTAATTATTGGAATATGGATTCCTTTATTAGTCAAACCAGCGGCAATTGCAATGGCTTTTCTGATGATTGGAGCTGTATCAATGCATGTCAAAGTTAAAGATCCATTACAAAAGTCATTACCCGCAATGACAATGTTAGTATTATCCCTTGTCGTTGCAATTAGCTAGATAGTCATTTCATAAGATGTGCTGGCTTGTCCCAGTCATCCGACTTCTTATTTGTCCTGCAATGTAAAAGCCCCCGATCCGAAGATTGAGGGCTTTCGTGTTTTATAAGTGGTGACAAATGATAAATGGCCTGTATTGTCGCAACTCATTCTTGTATCACCTAAGGATATTTAGTATGCGATGAGCTATGCCTCAAGTTTTATAGACTTCCTCTGATCAGTCATAAAAAAAGCCACCTGCAACCGTGCGGATGGCTTGTCGTTAATCGATCATATGTCAAAACCTTATCCACCAAACAACTGAAACAGTGGTCAAAATACGCCCGTTATTGTTAAAGCCAAAAAAAGGCTCTCTGAGAAAATCTTAGAAGGTTTGTATTCACTGAAATCACCTAATGTGGATGATGACCAGAAACCCTGACACCACTCAATCTATAGCGGCCTGTCATTGACCAGAAGATCCATCAACCGGTGCCCCGGACTGACAAACAATCCTGATCTCTTGGCTGCAACTTCGGAATATTCATCCGCCACAATGGCTTGACGTTCAACCCCTGAACCGGCCAGGACAAAGGGAACGGGGTCTTTGGTGTGGGTCATTTTAGCGACCGGCGTGGGATGATCAGGCAGCAGCAGAACCCTGTATTCTCCCAGGCTTTCGATGCCGGCCATGACCGTTCCGACCACATCCTTGTCAAACCGCTCGATCGCTTCGATCTTGTCAGTCAGGCTGCCACCATGCGCGGCTTCATCGGGGGCTTCTACGTGCAGATAAACAAAATCCCGGCTCTGCAGCGCTTCCAGTGCAGCTTCTGCCTTGCCTTTGTAATTGGTATCCAGGTAACCGGTTGCACCCGGCACGTTAATAACATCGAGCCCTGCATAAATGCCGATCCCCTTGATCAGATCAACCGCGGAAATCACAGCACCGGTGAGGTTGAACTTGTCCTGCATGGTCGGCATCTGCGGACGACGCCCCTGCCCCCAGAGCCAGATCGAGTTGGCAGCATGTTTTCCTTCTGTCTCACGCTTGACATTGACCGGGTGTTGTTTGAAGAGCAGTTGTGCCGCGTTGGTGATATTCATCAGCGGCATGGCCTCAACGGAGCGCGGCACATGAGCGGTGACACTCTGCCCGGTCAGGTCATGGGGTGGAGGCATGTGGATATCGTCGCGACCACCCTTCCAGACCATGAGATGCCGGTATGACACGCCGGGATAGAACTGGAATTCGTCATCACCCAGTTCTTCCTGCAAGCAGAGGATCAGTTCACGGGCTTCTGCCGTGGAGATGTGACCGGCGGAAAAGTCCTGCATGCACAGATCTCCGCCGAACAGACTCAGAGTCACCAGGTTGAGCCGAAATGCGACATCATCCGGGCCAAGTTCGACTCCCATGCTGGCTGCCTCCAGAGGAGAACGCCCGGTATAGCAGGTCGCCGGGTCGTAGCCGAAGACCGAGAGGTTCGCGACATCCGAACCGGGATGGAACTCCTGCGGCACCGTCTCGGCGAGGCCGATAACGCCGTCCCTGGCGAGCTTATTCATATTGGGTGTTTCGGCAGCCTGCAATGGCGTTTTGCCGTCGAGTTCCGCGACCGGCTCGTCGGACATACCGTCACCAAGTAACGTAATGAATTTCATGAATACCCGTTAAAAGTGGAAGGTTAAAGTTTATCCGTGATCGGTGATCAGTTATGGATTGTCTTTTTGCTTTCGCGTCCCATTCTTCACCCTCTCGGATGATGCTGAGCGTGCATCTGCCGCAAACGCTCACGCGTGACATGGGTGTAAATCTGGGTCGTTGAGATATCTGCATGGCCGAGCATTGCCTGCACGGAGCGCAAATCCGCACCATTTTCCAGAAGGTGCGTGGCAAAAGAATGCCGCATGGTATGCGGCGTGATGCTCTGCCTGATGCCGGCCTCAAGAGCACGGCGCTTAATAATCTTCCAGAAGCCCTGGCGTGTCAAGCCCTCCCCGGAGCGGTTGAGAAACAGGAATTGGGAGCCGCGCTGCTTGTCAAGACCGGGTCGCCCATGCTGCAAGTATTCACGCAAAGCTCCTATGGCGGCCTCGCCAAGCGGAACAATCCTCTGTTTGCTGCGTTTACCGAACGCCGTCAGGTAACCAACATCTAGTTGCAGGTCGCTCATTTTCAAGGAGACCAGTTCGGAGACGCGCAAACCGGTCGCATAAAGGATTTCCAGCATGGCACGATCACGCATAGCGAGCGGAGCCTCGCCCTTCGGGCTCGCCAGAAGGCTCTCTACATCAACAGTCGAAAGGGTTTTTGGCAAAGAGGAGAGGCTTTTCGGTGCCACGATCTGGTCGGTCGGATTGTCTTTGACCAGTTTCTCCCTGACCATGAACTTGTGAAATGTTCTCAACGCTGCGAGAGATCGGGCCCTGCTTCTGGCGGACAGGCCGTTCTCTTTCAGGGTACCGAGGAAACGCAGTACGACAGCCGGGGTTATCTTTTCCAGACCATGAATCTTTTGTTTCTCCAGGTACTCAAGGTAGCGCGCCAGGTCACGACCATAGGCATCAAGTGTGTTCTTGGATAAGCCCCGCTCAACGGCAAGATAATTCAGATAATGGTCGAGATAATGATTAATAAGTACCTTGCCTGACTAGTCTTCCATGCATTCAAGGAGAGCCTTGCGGAGGTCATCCCGCTTGGCTTCGCTGTTGATCGGCTGGCCGAAAATATCCTTTACATAAAAGGTGTCCGCCACCTGGTCTACCTTGGTGGAAATTTTCGCGACATGAATGTAGAGCCCGAGGTCTGCCAGCGTCCTGGTAATCCTGTAGAGAAGTCCGACCTTGTCATGGGCAAAAATATCAATAACCGTGTGCTCCCGAGAGACATCACAGTCAAACTCCACCCGGTTCGGATAGCGGGGCAATTTATGGCCGGTCAGGGTACTAACCTTCTGACGCTTTTTCACCAGACTGGAGACCTTGACCCGGCTTTCGAGGACCGCGGTCAGGTCAGACTGCACTTTCTGCCACTTGGACGGGCTGTCAATAATGCCGCCGACAGGTTTGTTGACATGCAGTATGTCGAGGGCGTTGCCGTTGCTGCGGGTGTAGATCTGCGCGCCGAGGATGTTGATACCGTTTGCCGCCATAACCCCTGTTATCATACTGAAAAGGCCCGGCACGTCGACGGTGGAGATCGTCACACTGCTGTAATAGGCTTCCGTGTCGTGCTTGACCTGGATCGCTACGGTATCTGCGCCGCGGGATAATTCCAGGGCAACATGGTCAATGACTTCCCATGACCGATGCGTAAGGAGGTACCGGGTACTCATTGAGCGCAGGTGACTTTTGATCAGCTTTTCATCATAGTCGCCCTTGAGAGCGGCCAGGGTCTTGCGTTTGCGGTTACGCACGCGTTCCGTACGGACCTCGCTCATGAAGTTGCCACGCTCCATGGTCTCG
>JAFDBW010000247.1 GCA_019313105.1 Deltaproteobacteria bacterium
CGGGTTGTCGCCGCCGGTGGCGACGGCACCCTCAACGAGGTGGTCAACGGCGTCGCCTCACCGGAACTGCCGATTGGCTTCCTGCCACTTGGCACGGTGAACGTTTTTGCTCTCGAAGCCGAGATCCCGTTGCAGATCGAAAAAGCCTGTGCTGTCGCCGTGCAGGGGGTCCCGCGTGCCATAACACTCGGTAAAATCAATGGTGAGCTGTTTCTGCTGATGGCCAGCGCCGGCTGGGACGCCGCGGCTGTTGCGCATGTGCGGCCTGGATTGAAGAAGCTGCTTGGCCGTATGGCCTATGCAGTCAGTGCGGTCGAAACCCTCCTGTTCAGGCCTCTGTCAGCACTGCAGCTGCAGCTGCCGGATGGCCGTTGTCTGAAAGGGTTCGGCGTGGTTGTCAGCAACTGCCGTTTCTATGGTGGCCGCTATATGGTGACCCCTGCCGCCTCGATGTTCAAAGATGACCTGGAGGTTTGCCTGCTCTGTCAGGACAGTCGTGCTGCGCTCCTGAGATTCGCTTTGTCTCTGGCCTTGAAGCGCCCATTGCGCGCACCACTTGTAGAGTTGCTGACCGTGGATAAAATCAGCTTAAAGGGTGACGGTGTCGCCATTCAGGTTGATGGTGATGATTTCGGAACCCTGCCGGTTCTGATCGAGGTGGTTCCGCGGGCCATTACCATGATGTTGCCTGGGGACTCATTTACTGAAAGGACTGTTGATGTCAACTCTCAAGTCACGCGATAATGTGTTTGCCGGCAGTGTTCTCGATGTTGGCGTCGAGACGCATGCAATGCCCGATGGCCGGTGCTCGGCGTTTGAGATAATTCGCCATCCCGGAGGGGCCGCAATCCTGCCGGTCCTTGCTGATGGCAGAGTGCTTCTGATCCGGCAGTTCCGACCGGCAATCGGCGAGATGGTCTATGAGGTCCCGGCCGGGCGCCTGGAGCCGGGGGAGTCGGCCCGGGGTTGTGCTGCGCGTGAATTGATCGAAGAGGCCGGTTATGCGGCCGCAAAAATCCTGCCGCTTGGCAGCTTCTGGAGCACCGTGGGGTTTTGTGATGAACGGATTTACCTGTTTCTTGGCAAGGAGCTCTCCGAAGTTGAACAGCAGCTCGAACCGGACGAGGTGATCGATCTCTGTCCCATGCGGCTCGACGAAGCTTTGACCAAAATCAGTAGCGGAGAGATCCTTGACAGCAAGACACAGCTGGCCCTGTTGCACTACCAGGGCCTCTGCGAAGGGAATGGTGTGTGAGCGCCCTGCCCGCTGCATATACTTCACCTCTCCACCTGCCCTTTAACCGGGCCTGTCTGGATGGGCAGTTCATCTTGGAAAGTCCGCAGCCGGATCCGGGAGGCCCGGGCTATGGCGTATTGTTGCGCGGCAGTAAAATGCTCGTGGTGAGAGCGCAGGACAGGTTCGAACTGCCCTTTGGAGAGTGGCCCGATACGCCATCCCTTTACCTGGGGCTCTGGCAAAGGAAGCCTTGTCGCCTGGTTGACTTTGGCGATGGTGACAGGGTGCCGGAGACTCTTGAAATGCTCGGTCTCCTGGACGAACAGCCGCTGTTGCCGATTGACCTGCTGAGCCTCGGCGGCATGGGCCGCATGATTCTGCACTGGCAGGATCGCAGCCGTTACTGCGGCTACTGCGGTGAGCCGACCGTCTGGCTGGCCGGGGAGTGGGGGAGAGGTTGCCCGTCGTGCGATGCCCATTCCTATCCGGCTATTCACCCCTGCGCCATCGTCCTGGTGACCCGGCCCGGTGAAGTCCTGCTGACCCGTAAACCTGCCTGGGCTCCCAACCGGTACAGCCTGGTGGCCGGGTTTCAGGAGTTTGGCGAATCACTGGAAGAGGCCGCGATACGCGAGATTGCCGAGGAAACCGGTGTGATCGCCGACAATGTCCGCTACGTCGGCAGCCAATCCTGGCCCTTCCCCAGCCAGGTCATGGTCGGCTTCGTCGCCGATTTCGTCAGCGGTGAGATCCGGATTGATACGCGGGAGTTGTCAGACGCGCGCTGGTTCTCGGTCGATGACCTGCCGCAGCTGCCGCCTAAGCGCAGCATCGCGCGCTACATTCTCGATACGACCTTGAACCTGTTGTGATCGGGAGCGAATTATGCCCGCAGAAATCTTCATCAAACGCTATTTCCAGCTTCCGCGCGCCGAGATCGGTCAGCTGCGTTTTATCCTGGAAAGCTACGACGGTCTGGCTTTTGCCAGGACACTGGACAGTGCAACCGGCCTGGTCGAGATTGCCTGCTCGCCGAGCCGTACGGGTGATGTCGATGCCCTGCTTCAGACGCTTTGCGAGGAGCTCGGACTGCAGGAGGCCCCGCTGCCGGAAGACATCCCCCCGCTTTAGACGGTCACAAGCTCAATCTCCGGCGGATCGACCAGCACCTTTTTCACCGCACACTGGTCGGTGGCGCGGATAATAGCCCCACGATACTTTTCCGGGAATCCGTCCGGCAGGTTCAAGGTGATTTCTATGCGATCCAGCCGCTTTGTTTCAGGGTTGCGCCGGGTGGTCAACGACATGCGCATGCCGTCGGTCGTCAGTTCGCGCTGTTGACAAAAGCGCAGGGCGTAAAACCCGGCACAAGTGCCTAACGAGACCAGGAAGAGGTCGAATGGTGCCGGCGCGGAATTCTCTCCGCCATTTTTCTCTGGCTGATCGGTAGCGATGTCAAAGCCATTGTATTGTGCGTTGACCCGGACGCCGCCCGGAAATGTGATTTCCATCATATTGCACTCCTCCAGTATCTTTCGGTTTTTTCTCTGTAAAGCTGTCCTTGTGGTCTCCGCCTACCATTTCTCATGCGCCGGTTTCAATGGCACCAGTTCATATTCCCGCCTGCCGAGGCCTGTTTTCTCGCCATGTTCGAGTTGCACTTCCCAGTCGATTTTCGGATAGACGCCGCGAAACTTGTCACTGCCTGGTTCATGGCCGTTCTGCATGGCCGTGTCGGGCAGGCCACGGGCCCGGTTGACAATGTCGGCGCAGGCCTGGTCGAGTGCGACCGGGTCGGTCGAGGCAAGAATGCCGAGGTCAGGGACGATCGGCGCATCAGAGTGCCCGTAACAATCACAGGCCGGAGAAACCTGGGTAATGAAGTTGATGAAGAGCACTTTACCGGTTTTGCCGGAGACAGCCCCGAGGGAGTATTCGGCCATTTTCTTCATCACCAGCGGGGCTTCCTCGTTCCAGTTGATACGGATCGCCTGGTGTTCACAGATGGTGATGCATCGACCACAGCCGGTACAGCGCTCTTCCGCAATGACAGCCTTGCCGTTAACAAGGGTTATCGCATCATGGGCGCAGGCCTTGAGGCAG
>JAFDBW010000248.1 GCA_019313105.1 Deltaproteobacteria bacterium
AAGAAAAGATGAAAAAGACAAATTCGAGACTTGTCTATTCCAGTGAGTCGGGACGGATCTGTCCGAAATGTGAGAAGTATTTCGAGCACTGTCGATGCGGCAAACAGCAGCAGAAGCAAGTGGAGCCTAAAAGTGACGGTATCGTACGTGTCGGGCGTGAGAGCAAGGGGCGCAAGGGCAAGGGTGTAACCCTGGTCACCGGTGTGCCGCTGCCGGTCGATGAGCTGAAGCTGCTGGCCAAGGAGCTTAAGCAGAAGTGTGGTACCGGCGGCACACTCAAAGACGGCGTTATCGAGATACAGGGGGACCATCGCGACACCCTGGTCGAGTTGCTCAAGGCAAAGGGCTGGCCGGTCAAGCGGTCCGGGGGATAACCAGCCCCCAGGTCCCGCCCCTAATTCATGGGGATCAGCGAATAGCCCTTGATCTGGTAGCCGATCAAAGAATTGAGACTGTTGCCGACGCTGACGATTCCCTCATAAAGATCCTCCGGTTCGACCCCGAACAGGTTGAGCGCATAGCCGCAGGCTTCCAGCCGAATTCCCCGCTGGTTCAATTCCTTTATCAATGCAACAGTCTTCTCCTGCAGTTCCGCATCACCATGGCGACCCCGGACCAGCAATTTGATCGTGGGCCCACGCATGCTGGCAATGTAGCGTGCTTTGACGTCCTGCTGCACGGTTTCATCATAGGTGTCGCGAATCACGGTGAAGATGAATTGCAGGGCTTTTTCGTCTTTGGTGCGGATATCGTAGATCGCCCGGACCGAGGTCAGTCCTGACAAGGCCTCGGCATCGTCCAAGGCCTGTACGGGCTGGCTCTGTCCGAAAAACGTGATACTGGAAAAGATTATAATCGCTATAAATCTCATATTATCCTCCAGCTAATAATTTGTATTCGGATAAATATTATCAGTTTTGTCCGAATTTTCACGGTATGCTATATATGGTCATCAAGAAAAGCCTCTAGCTTTTTGTGATAGTCTAATGATTCCTTTACTTTAGGTGTGGAAAAATATGAATTATCGTCAGATATTGAAAAATGTCCCGCTGTTTGCCGGTCTCAGCGAATCGGACCTCGATGACTTAATGGCAATCGTACGGATCAATGAGCACCCACGGGGGGAACTGCTGTTTTCCGATGGCGAGGAAGCGGCTGGTTTCTTTATCGTGCTGGACGGCAAGGTGAAAGTCTACAAGCTTTCCCCGGAAGGCAAGGAGCGTATTCTGCATGTTATCCAGCCGGGCGGGACGTTTGCCGAGGCGGCGATTTTCGGAGAAGGGCTTTATCCGGCCTATGCCGAGCCGTTGCAGGCCTCTAAACTGCTTTTCCTGCCCAAGGATGCTTTTCTCGCCCTGTTGCGCGAGAACAGCAGGATCTCGATCAACATGATCGCCGGCCTGTCGAAATTTCTGCGCCAGTTTGCCAACCAGATCGAAGACCTGACCTTCAAGGATGTCCCTTCTCGATTGGCCCGCTACCTGATGGACCTCTCTCGTGGGGCAAAAAAAACAGTTGTTTTGCCGATTTCGAAAAGCCAGCTGGCATCGAATTTGGGCACCGTCAGTGAAACTCTTTCCCGAACTTTGCGCAAACTCTCCGAAGACGATTTGATCTCGGTTTCAGGGAAAACTGTCGAAATCATCGATTTCGACCGTCTCGAAGAGCTTGCGGAGAAATGTAAAGAAGGGTGAAGAGCGGTGGCTGGGGGCTGGTTTCCGGGGGCTGGAGATCGCTCTCACAATTTTGATCATTGAATCCGTTTTTTCAGGTTCTATCTGTGGTCCGTAAGAACGTGCAAGTCGATATGGCAAATTCATCGCAACCTCTTTCTCAAAAGGAAATCAAGGACCTCAAGGTCCTCCTGCAGTTTACCTCTGTTTACTGCAAGGCCAACCACGAGGGCCGCAGATCGGTCATACTGACCGATGAACCTGACTTCCAGCGGATGCCATTTGGTAAATTTCCAGTTTGTGATGAATGCCGCGCATTCCTGCTGTATGCATTTGACCGCCGGTTGCGGTGCCCTCTACAAGAGAAGCCGGCCTGCAAGCACTGTCAGGTCCACTGCTTCAAGCCAGGGCATCGTGAAAAAGTACGCGAAATCATGCGCTTCTCCGGTCAATACCTGATCAGGCGTGGCCGTCTGGATCTGCTCTGGCACTATTTTTTCTAACTGTTTGACCCTGGTCAAAGCCAGCCGTCTGGCAAAGACGTAAGCTGAAGGCCAAGATTAAGAGATCACATTCAACCTGTATCAACTGAGGAGAAATCAGATATGATTCGCAAAATGGTTAAAATCGATGAAGAGAAGTGCAACGGCTGCGGACTCTGTGTCCCTTCCTGTGCCGAAGGCGCCATCCAGATTATCGATGGTAAAGCCCGTCTGATTGCCGACAACCTCTGCGACGGCCTCGGAGCCTGCCTGGGAGATTGTCCGGTCGACGCTATTACTATAGAAGAACGCGAGGCGGATGAATTTGATGAAGTCGCTGTCGAAGATCATCTCAAGCAGATTGGCCGTGAGCCGCAACCACATCATCACGAAGCTGCTTCACCGGCTGGCGGCTGTCCCTCAGCTGCAGTCAAAAGTTTTGCCGCTCCGGTCGCCGGTGGCGGTTGCCCGTCCGCAAGAACGATGAATTTCAGCGAGCAGAAAGAAGAGCAGAGCCAGTCTGTCGGCTCTCGGCCTTCACGGCTTGCCCAGTGGCCGATCCAGCTCCACCTGCTGCCTCCGACCGCGCCCTTTTTTCAGAACGCCGATGTGGTCCTGGCTGCCGACTGCGCACCGTTTGCCTATGCAGATTTCCAGGAAGACCTGCTCAAGGGCAAGGCTCTGGCCATAGCCTGCCCGAAACTCGATAACACGGAGCCTTATGTCGACAAGCTGGTTGCCATGATCACGCAGAGCAACATCAAGAGCCTGACCGTTGTTCACATGGAAGTGCCCTGCTGCAACGGTTTGATCTTCATGGCCCGGCAGGCGATTGAAAAGAGCGGTCGCGACATTCCTTTTGATGCGGTTTGTATCGGCATCCGCGGCGACAAGAAATAAATCGTCTGTCGCCAAAGATGAGATTCAACAAGAGATTAACTTGTCTTGAAATATGGGGACACAATACGTATTGTGTCCCCATAACTGTTTTCGGGTTGAGGATATGTTCAATATTATCGTCAAAATGGATGCGAATCAAAAGGCTTTTCTGGTAAAAGTCAGAGCTGCCATGCAGGGCTATTTCGGTCCTGATCAAAAACGTATCGACCACGCCCTGCAGGTGTCTCTCTATGCCGAGGAATTGTTGGCTTATGTTGATGCCGACCCCGTTATAACCTTGGCTGCAGCTTACCTGCATGATATCGGCATCCCCGAAGCGGAACGCAAACATGGCTCCAGTTCGGGCAAGTGGCAGGAAATCGAAGGGCCGCCCATTGCGAGTGAAATCCTTGCCGATCTGGACGCAGAGGAGGCTTTCACGGAGCAGGTTGTCGCGATTGTTGCCAGCCATCATACCCGGAATGGTGTTGATTCACCGGAATTCCGGGTCATATGGGACGCCGACGCACTGGTCAACTTCGCCGAAGTCCTGCCATCGAAGAGCGAAGCGCAGATCGAGATGCTTCTGCAACAGCACATGGTCACCGAGCCGGGTTTTCGCATCGCCCGCAGGATATTCATCAAGGATACGGAGAGTCACAGGAGATGTCTGAAGGGACAACGACCCGCAATTTTACCCTGACAGTCCGTTATGCCGAAACCGACGCGCAGGGGGTTGTGCACCACGCTAACTACCTGACCTGGTTCGATGAAGGGCGTTCCGAGTTCCTTAGCCAACAGGGCCTGCACTATAGCGACATGGAGCGTGACGGGTTCTTTGTGATTGTCGCCCGGGCGACGGTAGACTACCGTGCTCCCTCCTTCTACGAGGACCGGATTACGATTGCGACAACGCTGGTAAAGGGCAGGGGACGGATGCTAGAGTTCATATACCAGGCGACCAATCAGAACGGCATCCTGGTTGCCGAGGGCCGCACCCGTCACCTGGTCCTGGACAGAAAACGTCGATTGGTCTCTATGCCTGACAGGTTCATACAGTTGCTGCTTGAATAGCTTACAGCTTGACACCCCGAAACCTTGCTGTTATAAAAATCCTCCTGTCCGGAACCCTTTACAGGTTAAAGCAGGTATAGCTCAGCGGGAGAGCACTCGCCTCACACGCGAGGGGCCGTTGGTTCGATCCCAACTACCTGCACCATAATAAAAACAGGCACTTACGCATTACGCTGAGTGCCTGTTTTTATTATTGTTTGCCCGGATTAATCCCCTATCGGTGGATGATATGCGGTACTTAAAAGAGCATATGAAATCATAAAGTCGAACGAAAAGCGACTTATGTCGTTGGTATATGGTGTGTCACCGCAATTCTAAACCGCGACGTTACGTTCTGTTAATCGATCCGTTTTAAGCCGCTGAAACATCAGGCATGGGTCTTTGCGAAAAAGGACTTCTCCTTCTTTTGATTTATCGATATACTAAAATAGAACATTGTCTCAAAAGCACTCATGGAGAACTTATTTAATATGCAAAAAAGTCAGTCTATTTGTCATTTTAAGCTGTTCTATGAAACGGCCCAGACGATCTTGTCATCCTCGTCCCTGCAGTCCACTCTTGATACTCTGGTCGAACGTTCCGTGGCCGCACTGGGAGTCAAGGGGGGCAGCCTGCGACTGGTCGATGAGCAAACCCATCAGCTGGAACTGGTCGCATCTTGGGGACTGAGTGAAGCTTATCTCAACAAGGGAGTGCTCAGTTCCGACCATAGTGTACCGCAAGTGCTTTCCGGTGAGGTCGTCTGCATCCAGAATGCTTTCGATGACCCGCGCGTCCAGTATCGCGACGAATTGAGCGCTGAGGGGATAAACACCATGCTTTCATTGCCGTTGGAGGCTTCGGGAGCATCGATCGGCGTACTGCGACTCTACAGTGCCGATCGGCGT
Organism: Deltaproteobacteria bacterium; assembly: GCA_019313105.1. Lineage (GTDB taxonomy): Bacteria > Desulfobacterota > Desulfuromonadia > Desulfuromonadales > BM103 > JAFDBW01. The sequence goes on from JAFDBW010000248.1 coordinate 4,996, forward strand.
GAGTTCACCGACGAAGAGATCGAGCTGGTGGCAGCAATGGCCGAACTTGGCGGCCTGGCGATTGCCAATGCCCGTCTCTACGAAGCGGAAGGGATCAAGCTCTCGAGTTTGTTGCGGGGTGTTGGCATTGAGCTGGAAGAGAAGCCGGTCGAGGTTGAAAAGCAGGTCTGTGCCTTCGCTGCCAACCCGGGTAATGCGCAGCAGAGTCTTCAATATTTCCGCGCCCTGCACGAAATCACAAGGGCGATCCTTTCGACCCTCAACTCGAAACAGGTGATGGAGCTGATCATCGAACGGGTTACCAACCTGTTGCATGTTAAGGCTGCCGCGCTGCGCCTGATCAACGAATCGACCAACGAACTCGAACTGCTCGCCAGTAAAGGGCTCAGCGAACGGTTTCTGACCAAAGGACCGCCGCATGCCGACAGGAGTATTCAGGAAACCCTTAAAGGGGTCCCGGTATTGATCGAAGACACCAGCAACGATCC
>JAFDBW010000249.1 GCA_019313105.1 Deltaproteobacteria bacterium
AATTCGGCATCGGTGAGACTGTCTCCCGTCCATATTCGCATGGATGATTCAGTCATGTCGTCTCAGCTTCTCTTCAGGGGCGACAAAAATGGTCATAACTACTGACAAGGATGGGCCGTAACGCACCCTTGCCGTTCCGGAGTGAGACAGTTCCTGAGCCGTCTTGTACGACTCCGATGCGGGTAACCGGAAGATCCAGCTCGGAGCCCAGCGCCAGCGCTGCGGCCTCGTTTTCAGGGGCCGCGGTAAAGAGCAGTTCGTAATCTTCGCCACCAAAAAGCACCAGATCCTGCCATGTCGCTACTTGGTCCGCGTGGTATTTAAACGCGGCCGAGACGGGCAGGCTCTGTTCTTCAATCAAGCCATCTACCTGGGATGCTTGCAGGATATGCTCCAAGTCTCCGGCCAAGCCATCGGAAATATCGATCATCGCGCGGGCGATCTGCGCTTTGCCAAGGCGGCGGCCAAATTCGACTCTGGGGGTCGGCCGGTGATGCCTGGCCAGTAACTCCGCAGCGGGGGAGCGGTTATCTTGCAACAAATGCAGAGCCATGGCGCTGTCGCCGAGGGTGCCGGAAACCATGATCACGTCACCGGGTTGGGCGCCATCGCGGCCGATTGCGCGACCGGCCTCCGTGCTGCCTTCTACGGTTACTGCAATGATCCATGGCCCGGGACTGCGGCAGGTGTCTCCGCCGACCAGGGTGACGTTGTAGCGCGCCGCTTCTTCCAGGGCGCCTTTGAGGAATGCATTGATGTCTTCCAGGGTGGTTGTGCCTGGACAGGCAAAGCCCAAGTATAGATAGCGCGGTGTTCCACCCATGGCAGCGATATCGCTAAGGTTGACAGCCACGGCCTTGTGGCCAAGATCTTCGGGACAGATCCAGTCATGGCGGAAATGAATGCTCTCGATCAACATGTCTGTCGAGGTCAGCAGCTGGTGGCCTTCGGGGAGGGTGATCACGGCGGCGTCATCACCGATGCCGCGCTGGACGCCTTCGCCAACAGGCACCCGTTGACGAAGGCGCTCTATCAATTGGAATTCGCCAAGGTCTTTAAGTTCCAAAAAGGGTGCTCCCGTAGTTCGCTTCAATAGGGTAGGCGGCTATTTTTCTTCAAGAGGTTTAATCTGTCAAGTAAACATCCCTATGCTGTCCAGGAGAAGCGGCTCTCTTCCCAGCTCTCAGGAGAGACGGCAAAGCGGCGTTCGACAAAAAAGTGGTTGCTGCCGGCGGTTCTCATGAGCAGGGTTGAGCACCGTGTCCCATAGTCTTGGGTCCTGATAAAGGCCGCGGACAGCGAGCGCTCCCACTCGAGAGGGATCCCGGTCTCAGGCAGGTCGGCGTCGGCGACCTGCGTCGTATCGGTAAGGATTGCAAAAGCCTTGTCGTGGTCGATCTGTGGTTGACTCATCAGCTCGCGCACAGCCTCTTTGCCACGCTTGACCTTTGGCCATGGAGTATCGATGAGATGGTTGCTAAGACCGTAAATCCCAGGGTCGAGCCGTTGCGCGACGGGGCCACGGTTCGAGCAGTACCAGAGTCCTTGTCCATTGCCAGCCAGCAGGTTGAATCCGGGATATGCCCCGATTTGGTTGGCAATTTTTGACAGGAAGTCCTGCGGGGAGTCATTGGACAACAGGTAATCTCGTACCAGCCAGCCGCGTGACCGGTGCCTGTCGCTGGGTTTCATGTCCTCGCGAACGTTGGTAACGCTCGCCCAACGCAGTCCCCTTGCCCCGAACCAGCAGCCGCCGGAGGCCAGGTCCTGGCCGGCAATCAACTCACTGCACTCATCCCAGGGCGCGGCCTCCTTTGCTGGTCGGTCGTAAAACTCGTCCCGGTTTGCCAGAACCAGAAGTGGCGTCTGTTTGTTGAATTGATGGGCGATCAGGATCAGGCACATGTCAGGGCATCCTTGTCGGTCTGGAGAGCGTTACAGTTTGGCAGATTTGGCCCATTTAGACAATCCGGTTGCGATCACTATTTATGCGGCGGCGCTTGCTGCGGCAAGCTTAAAAAGGCTGGTGCCTAAGGCAGGGTCAAAACCCTTTTGGCATGCCCTTTTAGCGCCCATACAAGGGGGTTATTATCGCATCTGGTCGAGAATGCTTTTAATCCGTTTGATGCGCGGGCTGTTCTGCCAACCACATATTGACAGTTGCAAAATACAAAGTATATTTGATTTTCTATAGTTATATATTTTCCATGCATCCAGAAGGATGTAGTTAATAAACCTTTAACAATTAAAGGAGATAGGCAAATGAAAATGAGCAGACTGACAGTATTGGTAATGATTCTTTCGTTGCTGACAGCAGGGTTCGCCTTCGCAGGCAAGGACCTTGATGCGGTAAAGAAGAAAGGCTTTATTCAGGCCGGTGTGAATGGCGGGGTCTTTGGCTTCGGTATGCCTGACGAAAAAGGTGTCTGGAAAGGGTTGGATGTCGATACTGCCAAGGCTGTTGCCGCTGCAATCTTCGGCGATGCCAGCAAGGTCAAGTACACTCCTCTGACTGCCCAGCAGCGCTTCACCGCTCTGCAGTCGGGTGAGATTGACGTGCTGACACGTAACGCGACCCGTACCCTGAGCCGCGAAACGCAGCTCGGTCTGAACTTCGTCACAGTTAATTATTATGATGGCCAGGGATTCATGGTGCCGAAAAAACTCGGCGTGAAAAGTGCCAAGGAACTGGGCGGCGCAACGGTTTGTGTTCTGCCGGGTACAACCACCGAGCAGAATGCCGCTGACTATTTCCGCAGCAACAGCATGGACTGGAAGCCGGTTGTCATCGAGTCAACCAGCGAACTGGCCAAGACCTTCTTTGCCGGCCGTTGTGACGTGCTGACCTCCGATGCCTCGCAACTGGCAGGGACCCGCGCTGTTGCGCCGAATCCGAAGGATTACGCGATCCTGCCGGAAATCATCTCCAAGGAACCTCTGGCTCCGGCCGTGCGTCATGGCGACGACCAGTTCCGTGACATCGTTGACTTCGCAGTTCTGGCAATGATCAACGCTGAAGAATTGGGCATCACCTCGCAAAATGTCGATGAGATGATGAAGAGCAATGACCCGATGGTCCAGCGCTTCCTCGGCGTCATTGAAGGGAACGGCGCCGCTCTTGGCCTGGATGAAAAGTGGGCTTACAACATCGTCAAGCAGGTCGGTAACTACGGCGAAGTGTTCGAGCGCAACGTCGGCGTAAATACGACTCTCGGCATTGAGCGCGGCTTGAATGCCCTGTGGACCAACGGTGGCCTGATGTATTCGCCACCTTTCAAGTAACTGCTTTTTAGCTGGACCGGGGAGATGCCGCTTGTCGGCATCTCCCCTTTTTTGTTATGCTGCACTGGAGTCCTTTCCCGGGGGGCGGCTCTGAACTGCAACAGGATCTTCTTTGAATAGCAAAGATATCAACAGTATAGCTGACACGGACTTGCGGCCGAGCACGGTGCCGTTCTGGCGCGACCCGGACAAGCGGGCCATCGTCTTCCAGGTCGTGGCCCTGCTTCTGGTTGCGTTTGTCAGCTATTATCTGTTCTCCAATACCCAGGCCAACCTTGAACGACAATCGATTGCGACCGGCTTCGGTTTCATGGAAAAGGAGGCCGGTTTCGAGATCGGCGAGTCGGTTGTCGAGTATTCGGCCGCGGACACTTATGCCGATGCCTTGCTGGTCGGTGCCCTGAACACGATCAAGGTCTCCTTCATAGGGATCATTCTGACCACGATTCTTGGCACCATCATCGGCATCTCCCGCCTGTCTAGCAACTGGCTGTTGTCAAAACTCGCGGCGGGATATATCGAATTGATGCAGAATATCCCGATCCTCCTGCAGCTCTTTTTCTGGTATGCCATTTTCTACGAATCATTTCCGTCGCCACGCCAGGCATTGAACCCGTTTGGCGGAGTGTTTCTCTGCAACCGTGGGCTGATTTTCGGCGTACCGGAGGCCCATGCTGCGCATGCCGCCATGGGCTGGGCGTTCGTGATTGCCCTGGCTGTCGGCTGGGGTTTAAATCGCTGGGGCCGCCAGCGCCAGGCGCGGACCGGGCAGATGTTCCCGGCGGTCCGGGTTACCCTTGCGCTGGCGGTCGTGTTGCCATTGCTCGCCTGGTTTGCCTACGGTGCACCGACGGCCATGGATATCCCGGAGTTGCGTGGTTTCAATTTCAAGGGAGGTGTGACGGTCAGCCCCGAATTCAGCGCCTTGTTGCTGGGCCTGGTGCTTTACACGGCGGCGTTTGTCGCCGAGATTGTCCGCGCCGGTATCCAGTCGGTCGGTCGCGGCCAGGTGGAGGCGGCCATGGCGGTCGGCTTGCGTCCCGGTCAGGTCCTGCACCTGGTGATTCTGCCCCAAGCGCTGCGCGTGATCATCCCGCCGCTGACCAGCCAGATGCTCAACCTGACCAAGAACAGTTCTCTGGCAATCGCTATCGGCTATGCCGATTTTGTGGCGGTCACCAACACCACGATTAACCAGACCGGGCAGGCGATCGAGGGCGTGGCTCTGATCATGCTGGTCTATCTCTTCTTCAGCTTGTCGACGTCAGTATTTATGAACTGGTACAACAAGAAGATGGCCCTGGTGGAGAGGTGACCCCATGACCAATCCTCCAGTCTCGAGCCGTGAATATCTCAAACCCCCGATTACCGAGGTCGGAGTAATCGGCTGGCTGCGTGGCAACCTGTTCAACAGTTGGTACAATTCGCTGCTGACGGTTGTCGTGCTGATCCTGCTCTGGCAGCTTGTGCCGCCATTTTTCCGCTGGGCGTTCATCGACAGCGTCTGGAACACTCCGGCAGAGGCCTGTCGCGACATCGACGGTGCCTGCTGGTCGATCATCCCGCGAAATATCAGTTTTATCCTCTTCGGCTTCTTCCCTGATGGTGAGCAGTGGCGGCCGGGTCTCGCCATGGCGCTGATGCTAGGCCTGGTGATCTTTTCCCGGAATCGCAAGCACTGGAAGAAATCACTTGGTATCTACTGGTCAATCGGACTGATTGCCATGGGCACCTTGATGTATGGCGGTGTCTTCGGCATGCAGGTGGTTGAAACGGCCCGCTGGAGCGGTCTGCCACTGACTTTCATGCTCGCCTTGTTCGGCATGGTCGCAGCTTACCCACTCGGAGTGTTTCTGGCGCTTGGCCGGCAGTCAAGAATGCCGGCAATCAAGACCCTCTGCGTCGTCTATATCGAGATGATTCGCGGGGTACCGCTGATCAGCCTGCTGTTCATGTCGTCGGTCATGTTCCCGCTGTTTCTCCCCGAAGGGGTGACGATTGACAAGGTGTTGCGCGCCCAGGTGGCCATCATCCTCTTTACCGCTGCCTATATCGCCGAGGTGGTCCGTGGTGGACTTCAGGCCATGCCGCGCGGTCAGTTCGAAGCTGCTGACTCAATCGGCCTGAACTACAACCAGACGATGCGGCTGATTATTTTGCCACAGGCGTTGAAGATCGTGATCCCACCGAGCGTCGGCATTCTGCTGTCGGCATTTAAAGATACCTCGCTGGTTGTGATCATCGCTCTGTATGATGTGCTGAAGACGACCAAGGTGACCTTGTCGAACCCAAAGTGGACCGGCTACTCGACCGAGGCCTATATCTTCCTGGCGGTTCTTTACTTCATCTGTTGCTACGCGATGTCGAATTATAGCCGAAAACTGGAGAAAGAACTGCACACCGGTCGTTAAGGCCGGCAAGCCATATACTGTGAGAATGCTATGAACGAGATTGAACAACAAGCTGCCGTGACCCCTGCTGACAGGCCGATTATTGAAGTCAAGAGCATGCACAAGTGGTACGGAGATTTTCATGTGCTCAGTGATATCAACCTGCATGTGCAGCTGGGCGAGAGGATAGTGATCTGCGGGCCATCAGGTTCCGGCAAGTCAACCCTGATCCGCTGTATCAACCGCCTTGAAGAGCATAAGCGCGGCCAGATCATCGTCAACGGCACGGAGTTGACCAACGATATCAAGAATATTGAGAAGGTTCGCGCCGAAGTCGGCATGGTCTTCCAGCACTTCAACCTCTTTCCCCACTTGTCGATCATCGATAACCTGACGCTGGGACCGATATGGGTCCGCAAGACGCCGAAGAAAGAGGCTGACGAGATGGCGATGATGTTCCTGGAGAAGGTGCATATTGCCGAGCAGGCGAAAAAGTTTCCCGGTCAACTCTCCGGTGGCCAGCAGCAGCGTGTGGCGATTGCCCGCAGTCTATGTATGAAGCCTAAAGTGATGTTGTTTGACGAGCCAACCTCGGCGCTTGATCCGGAGATGATCAAGGAAGTACTTGACGTCATGATCGATCTGGCCGAAGAGGGCATGACGATGCTGGTGGTTACCCATGAGATGGGCTTTGCCAAAAGCGTCGCCGACCGGGTGATGTTTATGGACGAAGGCCAGATCGTCGAGCAGAACACTCCGCATGTATTTTTCGAAAACCCGCAACATGAACGGACCAAGCTGTTCTTAAGCCAGATCCTTTAGACTTACAAGACAGAATAGAGTAAAATAATGGGGACACATTGTTAATGTGTCCCCGTTCTGTTCCGCCACCCAACCTACCTCATCCCTTCCCGTATATGCTGTGACATACATGCCACGGCCTCTGAATTTCTTCCCGGCGAACGTTTCAGCACAATCTTGGCTTCCGGCAGGCTTGGAAAACCATCCTCTTTTCTGAGAACACGAAATTCTTGGGGGGCGATACTGCCAAACAGAATGGACACTGCAAGGCCGGTTGAGACGGTAGCGATGATGCCGGCAACGCTTGGACTTTGATATGCGACCCGATACCTGCGGTTGATCGAATCGAGCGCTTCCAAGGACCACTTGCGAAAGATACATTCATCGTGGAACACAGCCAGGGGCAAAGGGTCTTCCTCGTGGATCAGGTGGCTTGCAGAAGTGACCCAGACGGCTTGATCGTGACGAATGACTTCTCCATCCTTGTTCGTACCGTTGATCAGGGCAAGGTCAAGCTCCCCTTTTTCCAGGGCCGGGACCAGGAGCGAGGTCGGTTCGCAGCGGACCGTGACCTGTACTCTTGGATATGTTTTGGCAAAGCGCGACAGGATATCAGGAAGAAAGCGCAGCGCATAATCGTCGATAATACCGATGCGGACGGAACCGACGACATCCGGCCTGGCCATTGCCGCGACGGTTTCTTCGTGCAATTTCAGCAGCCTTCTTGCGTAAGGAAGGAGTGCCTCACCTTCTGTGGTTAGTTTAATGGAGCGCCCGATGCGTTCAAACAGAGGCTGACCGATCATGTCCTCAAGGCGCTTGACCTGCATGCTGATTGCGGACTGGGTACGATGCACCACCTGCGAGGCGTTGGTAAAACCACCTGTGTCGATAATGGCGAGAAAGGTTTTCAGTAAATCGATCTGTAGTTCCATCGGCCTTCCCATCAAAAATATTGATGTAAACCATTCAATAAATTCGTTTTACAAATCAATAGCATGCTTGCATAGTGAAGTCAAACAAGCAGAAAGGAGGCTTCGCCATGGTGCTGAGCGGATTAGTTAAAAGAGGATGGGCCACGATAAAAATTTGGCGGGAGATTTCGAAGGAACGTAGTGAATTACGGAGGCTCAGCGAGCATCTCGCCAAGGATATCGGTATCAGCCGCGCCGAGGCCGAGCGTGAGGCGGATCGGCCATTCTGGGATTACGACGCGGACACGAAGAGTTTGCATGGTGATCGCGGCGACCCTGTTGGCCGGGTTGGTGCCGATCGGAAGAGTTGTTGCCTGCAGTCTTGAATGTGAGTGTTTTTATCAGATCTTTTCGAATCGATTCAGCTCGACATTTTTACGCGAACTATGCGGATCAAAGACTTGCCCGTTCATGGCGATATAGACCCCGGCTGAAAGAGTCTGTGCTGCCACCACCGCGCTGGCAATATTGAAGACGGCATCGGTGTGGCGAAAGCGTGCCGGCTGCATGGCGCCGGTCAGGACAATGGTTTTGTCCGCTATCCCGACCAGGGCCCTGGCGGTGTCGATCATGGTGTCGGTCCCGTGAGTGATGACGATCTGCGCAGCAAGGGAGTTCTGCGCTGCCTGACGAATCATGGCACGGTCCTGATCGGTCAGCTCAAGGCTGTCCTTGCGCATCAGCGACGTGACCCGGTAGTCGACGGTCAGGTTGGCCTCACGCAGAACTTCGACAATCTGTGGCTCGCCAACCTCGAAGGAGCTCTTTGAGTCAAAGTAGACTTTATCGATAGTGCCGCCGGTGGTGAATATTTCAAGCTGCATCTCTTCTCCCCTGCATTCCGAATGCTAGTTAAATCTATACAGCATCGATTACTTGTCAACATAGCGGTTGTAAAAATTGTTGTTCAAGAGATTAATCCTCTGCCCACTTTGCTTTTGTCAGTTGCCGGACGGAAAAGAGAAAGGGCGCCCAAAACGGGCGCCCTTTGCTTGTCATATTCTCTTTTGGGTCAGACCTGCGGACCGGCCTGAGTGTAATCGAAATCATCGTTGTCGGTGATGTACTTCTTGAAGTTCTCGATGAACATGCCGGCCAGCTTGTTGGCTGTATTATCGAACGCATCCTTATCCGTCCAGGCGTTGCGGGGGTTGAGCAGGTTGGTATCGACGCCCGGCAAGGTCTTGGGAATGTTGAGCCGGAACCAGCGGGTCTGGTCGAATTCGACATCGTTGATGCTGCCGTCGAGAATGGCGTTGATGCAGGCGCGGGTCGCCTTGATGCTCATGCGCTTGCCGACGCCGTAGCCGCCGCCGACCCAGCCGGTGTTGACCAGGTAGGCATTGACGCCATGCTTCTCCATCTTGTCGCCGAGCAGCTTGGCGTATGCCGTCGGGTGCAGCGGCAGGAAGGCTTCACCGAAGCAGGAAGAAAACGTCGCCTGTGGCTCCGTGACACCACGCTCAGTGCCGGCGACCTTGGCGGTGTAGCCGGAGAGGAAGTAGTACATCGCCTGTTCCTTGGTCAGCTTGGAGACAGGAGGCAGGACACCGAAGGCATCGCAGGTCAGGAAAATAATATTTTTTGGATGTCCACCCTTGAGGCTCGGATCATGATTGTCGATATGCTCAATCGGGTAGGAGACCCTGGTATTCTCAGTCTTGGCATCGCTGTCAAAGTCGATCACGCCGTTGTCATCTGCAACCACGTTCTCGAGCAACGCGTTGCGTTGGATGGCC
>JAFDBW010000250.1 GCA_019313105.1 Deltaproteobacteria bacterium
ACAATCAGCTTGGCAATCATTGAGTCGTAGTGCGGCAGAACCGTGTACTGATCGTAAACAGCGCTGTCAATGCGAACACCCAGGCCGCCAGGGGGATGATAGCCGTCGATCTTGCCTGGACACGGTGTAAATTTGACCGGGTCCTCGGCATTGATGCGGCATTCAATCGCATGCCCGTTGATTTTGATATCTTTCTGCTGGTAACGCAGGGGCTCACCATAGGCGACCCGGATCTGCTCCTTGATGATATCAACCCCGGTAATCATCTCGGTCACCGGGTGCTCAACCTGCACACGGGTGTTCATCTCCATGAAGAAGAAGTTACCATGCTTGTCAAGCAGAAACTCCATAGTGCCGGCGCTCGTGTAACCGATTGATTTGGCTGCTTCGACGGCACACGCACAAAGGTCCTTGCGCTGTTTGGCTGTCAAAACCGGGCAAGGGGCCTCTTCAATGAGTTTTTGATGCCGGCGCTGGACAGAACAGTCACGTTCGCCAAGATGAATAACGTTACCGTGACTGTCGCCAAGCAGTTGGACTTCAACATGACGTGGGTTCTCGCAGAACTTCTCAATGTAGACGTCGGAGTTGCCAAAAGAGGCCATCGCTTCGGCACGGGCCATCGCATAGAGGTTTGGCAAAGACGCGGGGGAATGGACAACTTTCATCCCTTTTCCGCCACCTCCGGCGGTTGCCTTGATGATGACCGGAAAACCGATCTCTTCAGCTATACGCTGAGCATCCTCGACGTTCGGCACATTTTCCTTGGTGCCAGGAAGGATCGGCACGCCGGCCTTGATGACAGACTGACGACCAGCAATCTTGTCGCCCATCAAGCGAATGTTCTCCGGGGTCGGGCCAATAAAGGTCAGGCCGCAGTTCTGGCAGATTTCGGCAAACTCGGCATTCTCGGCCAAGAAACCGTAGCCGGGATGAATCGCCTCTGCATCAGTCACCTCTGCTGCGCTGATGATGGCCTTCATGTTCAAGTAACTATGACTGCTCGGTGCGCGGCCAATACAGATGCTTTCATCGGCGATCTTGGTGTGCAGGGCATCGGCATCGGCGTCAGAATGCACGGCAACCGTCAGAATGCCCATCTCCTTACATGCCCGAATGATACGCAGGGCTATTTCACCACGATTGGCGATCAGAATTTTACGAAACATGGATATCTCCTTAGTGCCTGGGATTCTTTAACACTCGTCGGTCAGGACACTAGAGGCGTTCCACCTTGAAGAGCGGTTCACCAAATTCCACAGGAGCGGCATCCTCCTTGAGAATTTCGATTATCTTGCACTTGAACTCGGCTTCGATCTCATTAAACATCTTCATTGCTTCGACGAGGCAGACCGCCTGTCCGACTTCCACGACACTGCCGATATCAACAAACGGATCCGCTTCGGGACTCGGCTTACGATAGAAGCTGCCAACGATTGGCGAGTTGATCGTTTCGTACTTGTCATCAGCTACGGCAGGCTCAGCAGGTGTGACCGTAACAGAGGGAGCTGCACTCGAAGCTGCTGTAGGGGCTGCGATTGCTGCAGGGGCGGCCGCTGCAAATTGCACGTATTCTTTTTCCGGGCCCCGCTTTATGACAATCTTCTCTTCAGCATTTTCCATTTCAAATTCAGTGATATCGGTGTCGGTGATCATTTTGACCAACGTCCTCAGGTCCTTGATTTCCATACATGCTCCTCCCTTGTCGCCGGCCCTGTGCTCACAGTCCGGTGTTAATAAATAAAGTTAGTAATTATCTTAACAGAATGTTCTGAAACGTCTTGGGAATTTTTGTCAGGACCCGGTGCCCCTCAGCGGTCACCAGCACCATATCTTCGATTCTCACACCACCTACTCCCGGCACATAGATACCAGGCTCCACAGTAAATACCATGCCTACATCCGCAACGGCTTTGCTGCGCGACGAGACAACCGGGCCCTCGTGAACTTCAAGACCGATTCCGTGGCCCAGACCGTGACCGAAATATTCTGCATAGCCGCAAGTACTGATATAGTCTCTCGCTATGCGGTCAAGTTCAGACAAAGCAATCCCTGGCGCGACGGCAGCCAAGGCGCGGTCATGCGCTTCGAGGACAGTATCATAGATTCTGCGCAATTCGTCGGAAACGTCTCCAACAGCCAGGGTAACTGTTTCGTCTGAATGATAACCTGCGCAACGGCAGCCGAAATCGATTGTGACCAGCTCACCTTCGGCGAGCAGCTTGTCAGATGCCACGCCATGGGGCATTGCCCCGCGTTCCCCGGAGGCAACGATTATATCGAAAGCCTTTTCTTCGGCACCGAGTTTACGCATGGCAAACTCCAGCGCCAGTGAAATCTCTGTTTCCCTGACACCGGGTCTGAGCATCGGCCTGATCTCTGTAAAGCCGGCCAGATTCAACCCGGCCGCGGTAGAAATCAATTGTATTTCATCTGCCGATTTGCGCAGTCTCAGGCTTTGAATTTCGTCATGCAAATGTTGCCAGACCCAACCAGAGGAACCTTTATCACGGAGGTCGTTAAACACTCCGACCGCCAGGCTGACCTCGAAACCGATCCGCTCGACCACAAGGGAAGTGAGCACAGCAATGACACCGTCGCCCTTGACCCTGTATTCATCGATCTTGTCCGCTACAACTTCTGAGCGAGCCTGAGTGGTATAACGCGAATCAGTCAGAAAAACAAGTTGTTCCTTAGAAACGATTAGTGCACCGTCACTGCCTGTGAATCCGCAAAGATAACGGATATTTTCCGGGTGGCAGAGGACTAGGGCGTCCAGTTTGAGCTGTGTCAGAAGATCAACAGCTTTCTGCCTGCGCCGCGAATAATTCATAACTGGAGAGAATGGTCAAGCAAGGTGCGCAGCGAGACCGCGCAACGCCAGTTGGTAGCTCGTGGCCCCAAAACCGGAAACCTGGCCAATGACGACACCGGCAACATAGGAATGATGACGAAATGATTCCCGCGCATGGATATTCGACAAATGGGCTTCAATAACAGGCAGCTCAATTGAAGAGATTGCATCGCGCAGGGCCACGCTGGTATGTGTCAACCCACCGGGATTAATGATGATTCCGGAAAAGCCGTCATTTGCAGAGGCGTGAATCCGGTCGATAAGATCCCCCTCATGATTCGACTGGAACGTGTCAATCGCGAGGTCCAGTTGATCCGCAAGCATGGCCAGTTCACCGTCGATGTCAGCAAGCGTCTGACGGCCGTACACCTCCGGCTCTCGTTGACCCAGAAGGTTCAGGTTGGGCCCGTGCAATACAAGAATGCGCTTCATATCAGCCCAGGGCCTCAATCAGGTTGCTACTTTCGCGAGTCATGAGATAGCGGCCCTTACCAAAGTTACCGTCCTGGTGGATGATCATTGCAACGAAGTAGTCGCTGGTAAGGATGCGGATAACGATAATAAAACGATCCGTACGAATCGAAATCTCCTCCATATCACCAAGACTGAGGATCTCGGCCGTCTTGCGTATTTCTTTAAGGACATTGGAGTATTCGACAACGACCATCTGCACGTCGACATCTCCATTGGGAGAAAAGAACTGGTCAACGGCAATGCCGTCATAGCCCATCAGGACAGCACCAATGCCGCCACCCGTTTCGACAACTATTTTTTGCAGGATTTCATTAAACATTTGCTCTCCCCTGTTTAATCACAAACAACCAGCGCTGCATGACTGCGAGCGGTGACCGGTCTTTTGGCTCGGCGACAACTTCATTTTCCGAAGCCGGCTCAGATTTAGATTCGCTGTCGGCCGCGCCTTTCAACTGCATAAGTCGTTCACGGGCTGCGCTGTTTCCCGGGTTGTGATCAACAATGTCATTGTATATTTTGATCGCCTTATCAGTCAGGCCCTGTTTGACATAGATTTCAGCCAGAGTGGCGGTCGGGATCGGTTCTGCAGTCTCAACAGCGACGGTCTCGGCCGAG
>JAFDBW010000251.1 GCA_019313105.1 Deltaproteobacteria bacterium
AGAAATCTCCGCCACCAGCCCCGGTCGGCAGCACTAATTTCCCAGAGGTCATGTGCAAAGAAATTACGGCTGCGGTCAATGAATGTTCGCAATGAACTCACTCTCACCTCACGGTCTCAGGATTCTCATTCAGCTCGACGTCTGTCACCGGCAGGCTGATCTGCTCCAGTTCATCCCTGAACTCTTCAGGATCGCCAACCAGGACAATCTGCTGTCGAGAGAGATCGACATATTTTCGCGCAACCCGCTGCACATCATCAGCCGTAACCGCAGCGATGCGATCACGGTAGCTGGCCAGATAATCTTCGGGATAACCGAAGAACATCAGGGTCATCTGCTGGTTGACCACCGAATGGGTGTTCTCGAAGCTGAATACAAATGAGTTGATCTGGCTCTCTTTGGCCAACTGCAACTCGTCTTGATCGACCGGATTGTCCCTTAACTCCGACATGATCTCTCGCGTCAGGGTGACCGCTGGAACAACCGAGGCATTCTTGGTTTCCGTTCCGGCTACAAACGGCCCCGGCAAACGCCGACCGACCTGGAAGTAGGAATATGCCGAATATGCCAGGCCACGGTTCGAGCGGATCTCTCGCATCATGCGGGAGTTGAAGCCACCACCTCCGAGGATGTAATTGAAGACCCGCACGGCATACTGGTCGGGATCGTCCTTGGTCAGGCCAAGATCGCCGATCACCACCGTGGTTTGCGGCAGGTCCTTGGTGACAACCTGAATCAACCCTGACTTCGGTCGGGCAACAGTCGGCATGACCTGGTCAGGAACCTGCCGCTGCTTCCAGTCGCCGAAATTCTGCTGCAACAGTTGCATCAACGTGTCGCGATCGAAATCGCCGGAGACTGCCATCCAGAGCTCATTCGGAGCAAAATACCTCTGCTGGAAATCAACCATGTCCTGATGTGATACACTCGCAAGCGTATCATGGGTTGGCGTATAACCAAGGGAACTGTCCGGATACAGGGCGGCCATCAACAACCGCCTGGAGATCGCTCCAGGGCTGTCATTCTGGCGTCGCACCTGCTCCTGGGCCTGCAGGCGTGCCAGTTCCAGCCGCTCAGAAGCAAACTTGGGCCGACGCAGCATGTCAGCCAGAACCGAAACGCCTTGTTCCAGATCCTGTGTTCGTATCGACAGGTCAAGCTGCGATGTGTAGGGACCCATGCCGGCACCCAGGTCGGCTGCGAGATGATCCAGGAATTCGTCCAGTTCCTCAGGGGACCGGTCCCCTGCCCCACCGGTCCGCCAGACACTCCCGAAAAGATCGGCAAAACCGGTTTTCTCTTTTGGTGTTGTGATACCACCGGCGCCAATCAGCGCCGTAATCTGCACCAGGGGTAATTCCCTGTCTTCCTTGAGGTAAAGGCGGATGCCGTTGTCCAGGACCAGGGTCTCCACTTCGGGGAGTTGAAATTCGAGCGCCGGATATTGCAGTTGATCGGGGTCGCTCGGTAACGGAGCAGCACAACCGGCCAACAAGAACAGGACCGCAACGAAGACCGAGAAAGCGCCGACCGGTCGGGAGTATCTCATAGCGTCTGATCCTCTCTTTGCAGCACCACAACCGTACGGTTGGATTTTGTCAAGTACCGGTTGGCAACCTGCTTGAGATTCTCAGCTGACAACTTGTCGATCTCTTCCGCATAGTTCGCTACGTAACGCCAGTCACCAGCCAGGGACTGATAACTGGTCAGCAGCCTTGCCAGACCGGAGTTGCTTCTCAGCTGCCGAAGTTGGTCGGTCAACAGACGGTTCCTGACCTTGGTCAGTTCCTCCTCTTCGACCAGTTCTTGTTTGAGCTTGTCGAGTTCGGCGTAAATTGCCGATTCCAGCTCTTCAACCGTATGCGGATGGCGCGGGATTCCCTCTATAACGAAAAGGTTGGGATATCGGGAACCCGGAGCGCCATACACAGAGACCGAGGTCGCCAGCTTCTGCTCTTCGACCAGGGAACGGTAGAGCCTTGAGGTGCGTCCGCTGCCGAGGATTTGGTCGATCAGGTCGAAAGCGTAATCGTCTTTGTCAGGCATGGTCGGCTTGTGCCAGGCAATTGCCAGCCTTGGTTCGGCGTCAAACACTTCGAGGATTCTCTTTTCCCCTTTCTGGACAGGCTCTACAGCCGACACTCGAGGGGCGGGAGTACCGGGGGCGATATCCCCGAAATAGCGGTCGACCAGGGCAACGGCATCGGCCGCCCTGATATCGCCGACCAGCGCGATCACGGTGTTGACTGGCGCATAATATTTCTCCAAGAACCCGCGGGTCTTCTGCGGGCTTAGGTTGGCAATATCGGAATGCCAGCCGATGATTGGATTGCGGTAAGGATGCACCTTGAAGGCATTGGTCACGAGGCTCTCATAGTGCTTGCGTGCCGGGTTTGTATCGTAGGACCGGCGACGCTCCTCCCGGATGACATCCCTCTCGGTATAGAACTCCCGCAGGACCGGGTTTTTCATCCGGTCAGACTCGATCAGGGCCCAGAGTTCCAGCTTGTTGGACGGCAGGGAGATCAGGTATGTAGTCAGGTCCTTGCTGGTGAAGGCATTGTAGCCGACGCCGCCGTTTTCCGAGTAAAGATTGGAGAATACATCCTTGACCACGTACTGCTTGTGTTCTGCCTGCAGCTCGCTCAGCTGTTTTTCCAGTGCGGCGACCTCGGCCTGGTCGGCACCATTTTGCAGGCGCAGTGCGTCAAGTTGACTGCCGACCCGTTCGATTTCCTCGAGCAAAGGTTTTTCTTTTGTATAGTCGGTGGTTCCCAGAGTCTTGGTCCCTTTGAACAGCATATGTTCGAGTAGGTGAGCCACACCACGGGTCTCGCTGGTTTCGTGTACCGAGCCGACGCCGATGGTGATGTAGGCCGAAACCACCGGCGTGTCGTGCCGCTCAACCACGAGCAATTTGAGCCCGTTATCAAACCGGTGTTCAAACACCTTGTCCTCAAGTACGGTGCTACCAAGGGCCACGCCCTGAAAGAAAACCAGAAGCAGGCTAAAAATCAGCGCTATGTATCGATTCATCTGTTTGATTATCCTTAATTAGCTAAATGTTAATTTGTCTGTCCAACTCATTATAACCATGTCGCGGCATTCGGTCGAGACAGACATCTATTTTTTTAGATGTTTCATAATTCTGCAAAAAGATTACTAAAAGATCCTAGGCTGCGGCAACCACTGCTTGCCCGAGAGCCAGGCCACCGTCATTGGGGGGGACCAGGGTGTGGGTGAGGACTGTCAGACCTGTTTTCTCCAGGCGGGGCACCACCATCTCCGTCAACAGGCCGTTCTGAAAGACCCCGCCAGACAAAACAACCTGTTTCAGGCCGGTCTGCTGCTGCAATTGAGCACAGACCTCTTCAATCATCATGGCCAGGGAAAGGTGGAAACGCCCGGCAATCCGACTGCCGACAACACCCGACAAATGATCTTTAGCGATCGATTCGATCATTTGCGACGGGTCACAGATAACCTGGCCGCCCTGGTACAGCAACCGGTAGGGGTAAGCCGATGATTGGCCCGGATCGGCGAGCATTTCCAGCTCCATGGCCGCCTGCCCTTCGAAGGAAACCACCTGTCGCAGGCCGATTATCGACGCTACGGCGTCAAACAAGCGACCGCAGCTGGAGGTAAGGGGCGTGTTGATTCGTTTGATCATCGCCTGGCAAACCAGACGCAGCTCGTTTTCGGCAATACCTTCAAAGCATTTCAGGTCACCGGGAACTTCACCAAATGCTGATTGCAGGTAACTCAGCGCCATACGCCAGGGCTCCCTGGTGGCCAGGTCACCACCGGGCATCGGCTGGTAGCGCAGATGGCCATAGCGCTGGAACTCCTTCAGGTCACCGACCAGGAATTCACCGCCCCAGATATGGTCATCGGCACCGTAACCGATCCCGTCAAAAATAACCCCAATGGCCGGTTCACGAATGCCGTGTTCGGCCAAGCAACTGGCCAGGTGCGCATGATGATGCTGGACTGCGATTGCAGGCAGCCCGCTTTCTTCCAGAGCATAGCGTGTCGAATAGTAATCGGGGTGCAGATCATGCGCGACCCGCTGTGGTTCGACTTCGAGAAGCCTGCGCATGTGACTGATCGTATTCCGGAAAGATTCATAGACCTCGAGGTTTTTCAGGTCTCCGACGTGCTGGCTCAAAAAAGCGCGGTCGCCGCGGGTCAGGCAGATGGTGTTCTTCAACTCCGCACCGACAGCCAATACGGGACAGCTTTCACCGGGCAGGGCAACGCCTCGTGGGACAAATCCACGTGAACGGCGTAACAGCAGCGGTCGGCCAGCCATAACACGGGCAATTGAGTCATCGACACGGGTGTGAATGCGCCGGTTGTGGCTCAAAAAAGCATCGGCAATCTCCGCCAACCGCTGCCGGGCGTCATCATCCTCAAAGGCAATCGGCTCGTCGGAGAGGTTGGCGCTGGTCATGACCAGGGATTTGAAATTCTGCAGCAGCAGGTGGTGCAACGGTGTGTACGGCAGCATCACACCGAAACAACGGTTGCCGGGAGCAATATTTCCGGCAAGTCCGTGGCCGGACCGCTTCCCCAACAAGACGATCGGTCGTTCGGTGCCCTGCAGCAGGCGTGCTTCATCAGACCCGACGACCGCCAGCTCCTTGACGGCCTCAAGATTCTTCGCCATCAGGGCGAAAGGCTTCTCATCTCGCTGTTTGCGCCGGCGCAACTCGGCCACAGCCTCCTGGTTGGCTGCATCCACGGCAAGATGGTAGCCTCCCAGACCCTTGATGGCGACAATCTGTCCTTCTCTTAAACGACGAATCGTTTCTGCCACGGGGTCGACTGAATCGAGAGTCGATCCGTCGGCGGAAACCAGCTGTAATCGGGGGCCACAAGCCGGGCAGGCATTCGGTTGGGCGTGGAAGCGACGAGACGCCGGATCGTCATACTCTGCCTGGCAGTTGATACAGAGTGGGAAATCGACCATGGTGGTCAGCGGCCGGTCGTAAGGGATGCCGGTGACAATCGTATATCGCGGTCCGCAATTGGTGCAGTTGATAAAAGGGTAGCGGTACCGGCGATCAGTCGGGTCAAACAGTTCGGCAAGACAGGCGTCGCAGACAAAGGTGTCGGGTGCGATCTGTGCCCGACGGCTCTCATCGACGGCGCTATGCAGAATTGTGAAACTGTCACAGCCCCGAACAGGGAGTGTCTGTATATCGACTGACTGGATTACAGCTAGGGGGGGCTTCTGATCACTGATGGTCGCAATAAATTGTTGCAGAGGTTCTGCGGTCCCCTCCACTTCAATTGTCACACCGCGGGTGTCGTTGCAAACCGAACCGGACAGGCCGAAACGTTCTGCCAACTGGTATATGAAGGGCCGGAAACCAACCCCCTGGACGATCCCCTCAATGATAATTTTATAGCGCAAATAATCCACAGAGTGAGAATATAGGAAATGCGTGGGAAATGCAGTTCGAAAATCATCTGTTTTCGACAGGGTCGGGTTAGGCTCACAGCAGTTTGAGCAACAATTATGGTATCAAAGCCTACATCCTGATCTCTTGATTATAGAGATGCCCACCAGCGAAAGAAAGCCCAGCAGTTGATGAGGTTTTGCAGTAGTTATTTCTGGTCCATATTACAGAAGCCTTTATCGACTGTTCCTCATAATGATTTACGAGATCAGGAGCCTTCGGCCAAATTATATTTCTCCATTTTGTAGCGCAGCGTTCCTCGTGGAAGATTGAGAAGACGTGCCGTTTTCGCAACGTTGCCACCGGTAATCACGACCGCCTGGGAGATCAGGTCTTTTTCCAACCGGCCGACGATATCTTCAAACATGATTCCTTCTGGCGGGATCTGGCATTCAAATGAGGCCTGATCCTTCGGTTTGTCACCCCAGATCTCCCGCGGCAGACAGTCCGGCGTTATCGTTTCCTGGTTGTGCATGATACAGATGCGCTCCACCACGTTGCGTAATTCACGCACATTTCCCGGCCAATGGTAACGCATCAAGAGGTCAAGCGCTGAGCGCGAGACTTCCCGTACATTTTTGTGGAACTCCTTGCTGAAATGCCTGAGAAAAAAATCCAACAGAGGTGGAATATCTTCACGACGGTCGCGCAACGGCGCAACATGAATCGGGAACACATTGAGTCGGTAGTACAGGTCCTCACGAAAGTTTTTCTGTTCAATCGCCTCTTTCAATCCTAGGTTGGTCGCGGCCACAACACGGACATCGATATCAATGCTCCTGCTCCCGCCCAACCGGCGAATCTTACGGTCTTCGAGGACCCTGAGCAGCTTGACTTGGAGATTCATGTCCATTTCACCGATCTCGTCAAGAAAAATCGTGCCGCCATTCGCCTCTTCGAAAAGGCCTATTTTACGATTCTTGGCGTCGGTGAAGGCGCCACGCTCATGGCCAAACAACTCTGTTTCCAGAAGGTTAAACGGCAGAGAGCCACAGTTTATTTCGATGAAGGGTTTGCCGTTGCGAGGGGATAACTGGTGGATCGACTTGGCAACCAACTCCTTGCCCGTGCCTGACTCACCGGTAATCAGGACGGTTGAAGTCTCGTGCTTGGCAACTTCCCGAATCTGCCGGTAGACCTGAGTCAACTGGGCGCTGGAGCCGATCATCATGTTGTCGCCGGACAAATCCTTGCCCTGCGACCCACGCCGTAACTGGCGGACCTCACGACGCAGGTTCTGGGTCTCCAAGGCCAGTCGGACAATCAGGCGAATAGCATCTGCCTTGAAGGGCTTTTTAATATAATCGTATGCGCCCATCTTCAGTGCCTCGACAGCACTCTCAACCGTACCGTAACCGGTGATGATGATCACCAGGATGCCAGGATCGATCTCGCGCAAGGCACGCAAGACATCCAGGCCACTCTGGACACCAAGATTCAGGTCGAGCAGGACCAGGTCGACATCCGACTCGCCGACCTCCCTGATTGCATCATCACCGTTATCAGTGGAGAGAGGATGATAACCATCTTCCTCGAGAATTCTTTCCAGGTTTTCGCGGATAAATGCTTCATCATCCACGATAAGAATACGTTCCATATTGAACCTCGCTGGTTTCTCCGTGAGTAACTGACCGGTTGTATTCTATTGGCAGGCAGAATCTGCGGCAACTAAAATGGCTAACTACGGCCACTTTTGTTGCCCTTGACTCATTTTTTCGGAAAATGTTTTCTGTGGCAGGCTAAATTTGGCCGCTATCGGGGAGGTATATTCTGAACTCAGTGCCTTGACCTTCTCTGCTCTTCACCTCGATACGGCCTCCATGGCCGGTAATGATCGTATGTGTAATCGATAGCCCCAACCCAGTCCCCTCTCCTTTGGTGGTGTAAAAAGGCTCAAAGATCAGCTCCAGACGATCAGCAGGGACCCCGTGCCCCGTATCACGGATTGTCAGCCAGGCGCCATCTGCCGAACGTTGTATTGAAAGGAACAACTCTCCTCCCTCGGGCATCGCATCAAGGGCATTGGTCAGCAGGTTCAGAAGGGCCTGTTTGAGCCGGCCGCTGTCGATCTGGGGATGTGGCAGCTGTTCAGGGATATCTTCGATGAGGCGGATCTTCTGCTTCTGGAACTGTTTGCTGACCAGGAAAAGGGTGTCGCGCAGAACTTCTGCAAGGTCGCCGGGAGCCAGGCGTGCGTCCGGTGGCGAGGCAAAATTCAACAGTTCGTTGACCAGCCCCTCCAGGCGCTCGATCTCCTCCAGGGCACGCTGGATCAGGCCCTGATCTTCCGGGTTTGCCAGCATGCGGTCGTGCAGTTCATCCAGTAACAGGCTGATACCGGTTAGGGGGTTGCGTACTTCATGGGCGATCCCGGCAGAAAGCCGGCCGAGCGAAGCGAGACGCTCGAAACGGGCCATTCTCAGCCTGAAATTGACGCGCTCGGTCAAGTCCTCTATCGTCAGGATAGAGCCCCCGTCTCCGCCAGAGGAAAGTGCGTGGAGAGCCAGTCGGTAGGTCAGCGAGCGGCCACCCCTCTCGAGGGACACGTACTCGCTCCAGTGCCCCGCCTTCTGGCTTCTTGATAAGGCATCAAACAGTTCGGGAAAATCGTGCAGGATCTCGCTGACAGGTAAATGACTCGACTGTCCGGCCTCAATCTGTAGAATCTTGCGTGCGGCACCGTTTAAGGATGTCACCTGCTGGTTACTGTCAAGGGTCAGGATGCCGAGATCCACATTCTCTACGATCGTCTGCTTGAAATCTCTCTCCTGCTTGATTTCCTTACGCGACCTGCGTAAAACTGCAAGCGCCTTGAGTAACCTTTCACGGCGTTCACCGAGTTGTCTGGCCATGGAGTTGAATGCCGTGGCCAACTCCGCGACCTCAACCGGGCTGGTGATTTCCAACTGCGTCACCAGCTTGCCACGCGACATCTCCTGGGTCCCGGCGATCAGAGTAGACAAGGGGCTGGTGATATTATGGGAAAGGCGATAGGCAACATAGACCACCAGCAGGGCGGTCAGGCAGATCATCACCCAGGCGCCGGTCAAAAAAGCTCTGTAGAGCTGACGGATATTCAGCGAAGCGGCTTCGGCCATTTTATGGAACTGGCCAACCTCTGCACCGATCGTAATCCCGCCAAAGACACCTTTTTCCGCGTAAGGTCCCGAATCATAGAAAATCGGCGCAAATGCCATGATCTTCTGCGAGCCACCCACATTGGTGACGTCAAGCACTCCTGACTGCCCACCTTGAATCGATCGATGAACATCGGGATAATTTGGATGAACAAACGCCGCCTCACGTAAATTAAACGGGATGGTTCCTCTGGCGATATCCTCAGGCAAGGAGTTTTCCGTATAAGGGGCGACCAGATGGCCATCCTTGTCCAGGCCACGGATATCCCAGAACTTGGGGTGAGTAATGATCCAGCCCTCATCATCGAACATGAAGGCATAATTGCCGCTCTGGTAAGAAGGAAAGACGACAAAGTTCTCGTCGGCAGGGGTGATGTGCTGGGTAAACTCCATCAGGTGGCTATGATCAAGCGACAAAACAACCACACCCTGCAGCAAGCCGTCTTCGGCATAGACCGGCTGGGCGAAACGAACGACCCCTTCATAGGTGGCCCCCTCAATCGCTTCTTCGGGAGTGTCCGCATCGAGAAGCTGTTCCTGTTTACTGACGTGCCAACCCGTAACATGTGAAACATAAATCCGCCCTCGCGGCAATCCACTGGCGGCACTGAAGTAGGTTTCTGTCAGGTAAGTGGTGTTTCGCGGATCTGACACGTCGCGCAGAAGGTTAGAGACCCTGCCATCCAGGACGCGCAAACGCTCCACACCATCAGCGCCTACGAAGGCGATCTCCTTGTAGAGCCGCACGGAAGGCCGCTCTTCGCGAGGTTCTTGATTGGTACCGGCACGAATCCACACCGGGCGACGATGGCTCTCACTGAACCAGGTGTAGATTTCCGCGTCAACCGGCATTTGCGCAAGGGCAGCGAGATCACTTTCGACCTGCCGAAGGAAGGTGCGCACCTCATCCGCGACCATGACCGCGCGCAGCTCGAGGGTTTCAGAAGCCTGTTCATCAAGAGCCCTGATCGCGCTGTCACGCAGGAGTTGCTCTACGGTGTCAAGGCTCTGTCCGGCAAACACAGCCAGAACAATCAGTGGCAGGAGTGTTAAGCCGCAGAAAACGTAGAGAACTTTACGATGAAAAGAGAGGCGGGGCATGCTGGCAGTATAGCAGGAGGACCACCGGAACTGATAGTCGGATATTACAGGGAACGGGTTAATTCATCAGGCGCGATGAACAGGGCATTTTTCTCGAGCGAATTGCAAGCGGCAACAAGTCCTGGTGCTTGACCAGTGCCTCCTCAAAGCTGAATCCGTCGCTGATAATCACATCCTGAGGACTGAACACAGTGCGTGCAAAATGGCTGCCATCCGGACGGCTGAACACTTCAATCAGATATTCCCGCCCTTCACAATCACAGATTAACTGATGAACCAGTTGCGTGTTATCCATAGTTGCCCGCATCGTAAATACAAGTTCGCCATAAAGATACTATAGATACATGAGCAAACTTCGGGCCAAACAGGAAAACGTAGAATAGTTAAGCGTTCCCGGTTAAATATCGGCTAAAAAAACGTTAAAACAC